>CAMATR010000133.1 GCA_945861175.1 Chitinophaga pinensis
GTAATTGATCCGGCCTGTGTTCCAAACTTTGAATCTCCTCCAATATCATTATAGAATAACACCCCTAACCCCAAATGAGCTTTATCACGGTAACTGTCTTTGCCAAGATTTATGTCTGCTGCAACTGAGGAAGTCATAAACTGTGTGCCAGCTCCTAACCACTGATTTCTATGGTTTATAGTAATGCGTTCCCATCCATCGTAAACTCCAGCGCAAGCAGGATTGATGAGCAGGGGTGTCTGAGCTGTTTGTGAAAAATGAATGTCTTGCGCAAACAAAAAACCCGCTGATATAAAATAAATTGCACTTAAAATACCTTTTTTCATGCTCATCTAATTAACGTAATATTGCCAGAACGTGTCTCTTCCTTATTATCATCGAAGCGAGCCTCTAAAACATAAGCATAAACCCCCGCATTGCAAGCCTGCCCGTTAAAGGTTCCATCCCATGCAAAGTTTTTATCGCTTGTACTTAAAATCTTATTTCCCCAACGATCATATATTGATAGGGTAAATCTCACGACATTTTTACCAACAATAATAGTAAGCATTTCATTCGCCGCATCGCCCTGTCCGTTTGGCGAGAAGCCTGTAGGAATGAAAATGCCATCTAAACAACTTGCTCCGGCAGATATTGGGTCACATGGATCAAAAGGATCGGATCCATCGGCACTCTCAATAACATCTAAAATACCATCCCCATCACAATCGGCTCCAGACAAAATAGGCAAACTAATAAGCAAGGTGTCATAAGAGCATGGGTCCAGCGTATTGGTTCCATTTGAAGCTTCTGCCGCATCTGTAACACCGTCGCCATCTGTGTCTGTTTGGCAACCTGGTAACGTCTCGTCAGGGTCGCAAGGATCTAATGGATTTGACCCCGCCGTTACCTCTTGGCCGTCATTTATTGCGTCGCCATCCGAGTCAGGATTTATGGGGTTCGTTCCCTCTAACGTTTCCTCTGAGTTTGTTAAACCATCACTGTCTTGGTCACATGGTCCCGCGTTAAGGTTTGGTATACACGGGTCTAAATTATCCGGGTCCAGTTCATCATTAACCCCGTCCCCGTCTTGATCCAAAATGGAAGATTCCAGCGCGTCAATTGTTCCATCTCCATCTGTGTCAATTGGGGTAAGCGGATTAGATCCAATCTCAATACAATCGTTTTCTCCATCCAAATCCGTATCAGGGTTGTTTGGGTCTGTTCCAGCAAGAATTTCGTCTGTATTCAAACACCCATCATTATCTAGGTCTGGTGTTTCAATAATAAAGAACGCTACGATATTCTCAGCGCCCGAGATGTTCAGGCTATTAGTGTCTGAAATAATAGGATTAAGCATCGGGCCAATGGTATATTCCCAATGGTCAAAAGTATATCCTAATAGGGGTTGTGCAACTAATATTGTGCTTATTCCACCAAAATATTGAGTGGCCCAAGGATAAGTGGGGCACCAAATTGAATTCACTTTAATTTCCCCTGAGCCGGCTGGTGAAACATCGAAAGTAACATCAAACGGACCAGTTAAACTATAGCAGTCAATTAAGCCATCTTCAAGTGCGGCACATCTAGCGTCAATAAAATTATTAAGCTGTTGCACCCTCGATTGCCAACCTGGCATTGTCCCCCCCCACTTGGCAATTTGCCCTGGCATTTCTGGAGAGATTTCATTCAACATACTGTCAAGAAGCTGATGCATGTAATCACAGGAAAAATGAGTGTTCACCAAATCCACATAACGAGTGATATAATATTGCTCAACCTGCGGATTTTCATTGATTAATTTTTGAAGGATTTCAGTATGGCCCTGGCCTCCGGGATTAGGAAGGTTTTCCGCATTGCATGGGTCTGCATTGGCACTTGGGTCAGGAATACCTGTATAATTTATATAATGCCCAAAGCTGGCATCCATGTCCCAAAGTGTATACCTCCATTTTTTCTTGTCACCCTGAGGGTCCATTCCTCTCCACCAAGCGGTGTTCCAATTTAGCCAATCTTGGTTGACAACATAAGAATTAAACATAAAATAATCACAAAGAGACTTCCAATTCAATAAACTGTCAACGTATGCAAAGTTTGTTGGGGTTCCCATATTGTTGGCCCCAATGAATGCCACTAAATTATCCCATGACGGCTGAGCGTTCGGAGCACCATAATCTTCCCATGTGCCACCCCAAGTTTTGAGATATTGGAGGTTGAACTTGTCTTGATTAAAATAATAATCAGTGAAATCATGATCGTCTGCTTTTTCTCTTATTTCATATACCCCCCAATATTCTCCATTCAAATATAGTATACAAGGCCTCCATGTGCGCTCGTCTAATTTCATGTCCGCCCTTATTGAGAGGGTATGGATAAAAGCATCACGAATATGGGCGCCATTCTCAAAAGAATAATTATCACTCGCCGCCGGTTTAAGAATTACGCGCTGAAAATTGTCCCGAGTTCTTTCCGGAAAAATCTGGTGTTCAAGTTCTGCTGCGTATCCAAACTGATCACGAGAAATATAATCAAATCCACGCTGATCATAAGCCCAAGAATCATTACCGTGTTTATTAAAGTCCCCCTGACCCTCATCGATAAACGTTCCGTCTTGCTCAAATAATTCGAATGACCCAACTACAGGTGTTTGATTGCCATTTGCCAAAAGATTATACACTCCTTGGCTACAAACAGAAACAATAGGAATAGTGTGAGAAACATTTATAAAATACGTATTAGTTTCTGTGAATGATGGCTGATCTGTCCCGAAAGCTGCTGCTCTTAGAACTGTTGTAGAATTGATGTTGATTGGTCCCCCATACAAAGTAGATGCAGTTGTGGGATTCGATCCATTGGTGGTGTATCTGATTGTCGCCGTTGGATCTGAGCATGTTATTGTTACTGTTTGTGCGCCTGGATAAAAACCAGGCGGCAAGCTCATCACCGGTGTAGGAACATAAAAATTTTGGCCTCCTACATTATTTGCATTCGGCGTGGGTGTAGTGAACAATTTCCATTCAGAATCGCCATTGGTCATTCTTCCAACAGAATGGTCAGCTTTAGTCAAATGAATTATTTTCAAGGAATCCACTACCACCCCTAATGTGTTTGATAGTATAATCCATTCGTTTGCTGTTTGTTTCAGGTTAAAGTTTGGGTGGTATTGAGTCCCACTAACCAAATCTCTATTGGAACAATAAACCATTTTAAAACCATTTGCAGGAACGGAGCCGCTTGGTATCTGCCACTTCAATAGATTAGTAGACTTATCAGAAAGATAGTAGCCTGTTAAATCAATTGGTGATGCCCCCGTGTTATAGAGCTCTACCCAATCCTCTCGGTCTCCAAACGCATCCGTTATACCACTAACATTTGAACAAGAATATTCATTTATTAATATTTGTGAAGAAGCAGAAAAAATATTTAAAGAAAATAACCCTATTATAATTAAGGAACCGAGGCTTTTGTCTCTTGTGTCTAACATTTTTATGTTTTATTTTGTCTAATATTACTAAATTATTAAATGAATTCTACCTTTACAGACGTTTATTCTTTCTGCATGGTTGTTCTACTTCTTTTTTAAATTTTCTCAACATGACTATCTTACGCAATTCTTTTATGGCTTTTGTTGCCCTTGTTTCTTTCGCATCTTGCACAAAGTATGAGGGAAGGGGGGGGAAAAGCTCTATTACGGGTAAAGTAGAGCTTACCCAAAAACTCTACGTGAATGGCTTATTAACCGGCCAGGTTATTGGTTTAAATGCGGCTAAAGAAGACGTATATATTGTATACGGCGATGGTGACCTAATCTATGATGACAAAACGGAATGCAATTATGATGGAACCTTTATTTTTGATTTTTTGCAGCCCGGCACCTACACCATTTTTGCTTATAGTGAGGTATTCAATCCTGGTCCCAACATAGCGAATAATGATGACGACTATTACACAAAAGAGGTTGTTAAACAAACGGTTGTATTGACTAAAAAATCTTCGAGTGATATTGGGACCTTAACGCTCATTAAATAATGCGTTGGATAAGTCTTTTATTTTTCACTCTTGCTTCTACCGCTCTTTTTTCACAGCTTCAATCAGGTAGGGTATGGACGCAAATAGGTGTCAAAGGAGCCGTTTCTCCGAAATTGGTTTGGTCTATTGATGTTACTAATCGGTTCGGATCTGATGGTTTAGAAACCTTTTTCACACAAGCATCCGTAAAATATAAATTAAAAAAATGGATTCAACCGTCACTAGATTACCGCTCCATTTTAGACAAGGATAAATACAAGAATTACACTCTATCCCATCGTCTGAATGTAAATGCCAACTTTAAAAAGCAAGTAAACCGATTTTCATTGGGCGCGCGACTGCGGTATCAGTCTTCCTTTCAATCGTTGCAAGGTTCCAAAAAATACGATGCTGAGTTTGACAAAGCCATTCGCATTAAGCCTCAAATTGCATATGATATTAAAAAAAGTGGCTTTGGACCTCTTTGCAGTATTGAGTATTTCTACAATCCCAACTATTCAGCACTTGGTCAACGATTCACGAAATATCGCTTCTTCATTGGCACACAAGTTGAACTTAATGGCACACATGAACTCGCTTTTGGCTATATATTTGATCGTGAGATAAACACACCTAATCCTGATACAAAACACATACTTAGCGTCTCCTATTCATACAATCTAAGTTCGATGAAAAAAGATGATGACAAAAAAGAGAAAAAATCAGGGGGCAACGACCACTTCAATGAGTAGCCCAATATCTAAAACCTCATCCACAATTGAATTAGTTATGCCCTGTTCAATTTGAAATATATATTTGCCTGTTTGTGGTAATTTTCTTTTACGAAAATATATACTGTTCTCAACAACTGTACCTGTCTTCTTGCCCGCCCACGTTCCGTCCGGATTTGTGATTTTAATTTCAAATGGCTCTCGTGCTTTTTGACCGTCTGGTGTCGTCGTGCTCATGTAAATCCACAAATTAGAATATTTATACTCTGTAGTAGTTCTTAGCGTTAGAGTAAAGTCGTATTCCTTAGTGGTATTTTGAATTTCTACTGTAAAAGAAGGTTTAACATTTTGAGCCCATTGGCCATTACTAAATCCATACGTCTTTTCATATGTAGGGTCAGAAGAGCAACCAAGTATTAAAAACATGAACAGTACTAACGGACCTATTTTAATTGTTGTTTTCATTGTTCGTATTAGGATTGTTTTCGTTGCCTGGTTTACGATTTTTATTACGATTGTTTCTCCGTTTATTTATTGGTGGCCTTGAGGTGTCGTTTGGCTCGGTAGGCTTGTCGTTGTTTGGTTTGTCAGCGGACGCTGTTGGGTTAAACTCTTTTCTTGCCTGTGGTTTTTTCTTCTTCTTTTTTGCTTTGAACGCATGCTCGAATCTATTTAAACTATCTTGACCCACTACATTAGAATAGTCTGGCTCTTTTACCAAGACCTCCTCTTTATATTCGCTGAGTTCTTTAGGTTTTTTTCCCTCCTTATTGAGTTGTATAATTTCTCTCACCCTTTCTGGATCCAGAGGAATTAAGCCGCTAGAAGCCGCGCCTTCATAAACATACCACATTTGTTTTTTAAATACATCCGTTTTTATGTGCACCGCAGATCCGTTTTCAGTTTGCAAACGTGTGTCCGTTTTGGGGAATGCCTTTATTGCGTCCAAATACATGTCAAGCTCATAGTTTAAGCAGCACTTAAGTTTGCCGCATTGTCCGGCCAACTTTTGCGGATTAAGTGATAATTGCTGATACCTTGCCGCAGAAGTAGATACGGATCTAAAATCTGTTAACCACGTAGAGCAGCATAATTCTCTTCCACAAGATCCTATGCCGCCTAGCCTAGAGGCTTCTTGTCTAGAACCAATCTGCCTCATTTCGACACGTACTTTAAATTGATCCGCCAT
>CAMATR010000134.1 GCA_945861175.1 Chitinophaga pinensis
GGGTTCAATCGTTCGAGGTCCATTGGCGATGTGCGAGGAAAGTGCGTTGAAATTGGGAGCTAAAATCTATGGTGCAACGACATTAGGTCCATATTGCAAAGTAGGAGGAGAGGTCAATAATGTTGTTTTTCAAGCCTATTCAAACAAAGGTCACGATGGATTTTTAGGAAATGCACTAATTGGTGAATGGTGCAACCTAGGTGCAGATACCAACACCTCAAACCTGAAGAACAATTATGGATTGGCGGATACCTATTCCTATGAAACAAATGGACAGGTGAAAACAGATGTTCAATTCATGGGTGTTTGCATGGGCGACCATTCTAAATGCGGCATCAATACGATGTTTAATACGGGCACTGTTACCGGAGTCTCTTCTAATATTTTTGGCGCTGGTTTTCCTTCGAAATTTATTCCTTCATTCACGTGGGGAGGTGCTGAAGGAAGTGAACCTTTTCGCTTTGAGAAAGCCGTTGAATATGCGAATAATATGATGTCAAGAAGAGGGATTCAATTGTCTTCTGAAGAAATTGCTATCCTGCAATATATTCACGACGTACAATAAGACAAAATTACCGATTCTTTCAATTGGCACTTGATTTGACAATTGCAAATGGTCTTTTAAAAGGCAGGTTTCAGCGAACTCTTTTGATGTATCTTTTGAAATTAACTGACACTTTGACTTAAAATTAGATTTGATGTTGTTGCAAATGCACAACACTAAAAAAAAGCTAGCAATTCATAATATGAACGATATTTTTGAACCAGAATTATTTCAGTTAAGTGCATTGGATGGTGATGCAGATTTCATTCCGTTGATCACAGCTGAGGAGGAAGAAAATATGAACAAACAGGTTTTTCCTGACGAACTTCCGATACTTCCCCTTCGAAATAATGTTCTTTTTCCTGGAGTAGTCATTCCTATTACAGTGGGTAGAGACAAATCAATTAAACTCATTCAGGAAGCAAATAAAGGAAATAAAATAATTGGCGTTGTTTCGCAAAAAAATCAGGAAGAGGAATCACCCGAATTTAGTGATTTACATTCTGTCGGAACGGTGGCACAAATTATCCGAATGCTGAAAATGCCGGATGGCAGCACAACTGTAATTATTCAAGGAAAACGTCGTTTTCAAATCGTTCAGCCATTACAAACAGAACCCTACATGAAAGGGATTGTGCGAATGATAGATGAAATTCCATTTGACCCAAAGAATAAAGATCTTGATTTGAAATTTAAAACGATTAAAGATCTCGCGTTACAAATTATTAGAGATAGTCCAAATATCCCTTCTGAAGCATCATTTGCATTAGGAAATATTGAAAGTCCTACTTTTTTAGTCAATTTCATATCTTCAAATATGAATGCAGATGTATCCAAAAAACAGGATATGTTGGAAGAATTGGATATGTCTAAGAGACTTGTGAAAATCATGGAACACCTGACACTTGAAATTCAAATGTTAGAGATGCGGAATGAGATTCAGACAAAGGTTCGAAAAGATATGGATAAGCAGCAACGGGAATATTTCTTGCACCAACAAATGCGAACTATTCAAGATGAGCTGGGTGACAATCCACAAGAACAAGATGTAAGAGATTTGGGAGACCGTGCCTTGTCTAAAAAATGGGATGAGAGAATAGCTAAATTATTCTACAAAGAATTGGATAAATTACAGCGGATGAATCCTCAGGGAGCTGAGTATACGGTTCAAATGAACTATCTTGATTTGTTGCTCGATCTTCCTTGGAGTGAATATTCAACTGATAATCTTGATCTAAAGCGCGCAAGAAAAATTTTGGAACGCGATCATTATGGATTAGAAAAAGTGAAAGAACGAATTCTAGAATACCTTGCTGTTCTGAAGTTGAAGGGAAACATGAAATCACCAATACTTTGTTTCTATGGACCTCCTGGTGTAGGAAAAACCTCTTTAGGGAAATCAATTGCAGAGGCATTAGGAAGAAAATACATACGTATGTCATTGGGTGGATTGCATGATGAATCTGAGATCCGAGGTCATCGTAAAACATACATTGGAGCCATGCCTGGGCGAGTTATTCAAAATATTAAAAAGGCAGAAAGTTCTAATCCTGTATTCGTTTTAGATGAGGTAGATAAATTAGGAAGAGGTAATCACGGTGATCCTTCATCAGCATTATTAGAAGTACTTGATCCAGAGCAAAATAGCGCCTTTTATGATAATTATGTTGAAACAGAATTTGATTTATCTCGCGTAATGTTTATTGCTACAGCCAATAATTTATCGGCCATTCAAGGACCTTTGCGAGATAGAATGGAAATCATTGAAGTAAATGGCTACACAATCGAGGAAAAGATTGAAATCGCAAAACGACACCTATTGCCGAAACAAATTGAAGAACATGGGATCACGAAAAAAGATATTTCAATTGACAAAAAAGTCCTTGAAAAGTTGGTTGAGGAGTATACCAATGAGTCTGGTGTCCGAGGAATGAATAAAATGGTGGCTAAAATTGTTCGAAATAGAGCACGTCAAATTGCAATGGAAGAACCATTTGATGTGAAAATCTCTATTGACGACTTGTTTACTGTATTAGGTGCAGGCAGAGGTCGAACCAAGTATGAAAATAATGAAGTTGCAGGCGTAGTAACAGGATTAGCTTGGACTTCAGTTGGTGGAGATATTTTATTTATTGAGTCTTCGATTACAAAAGGAAAAGGTAAGTTGACGCTTACAGGGAACCTAGGAGATGTAATGAAAGAATCTGCCGTTATCGCCCTCGAATTTTTAAAGGCACACAGTGGCTGGCTCAATTTGAATCAGGAAGTTTTTGATAATTACAATGTCCATATGCACGTGCCTGAGGGAGCAACGCCAAAGGATGGTCCAAGTGCAGGTATAACGATGTTAACTTCTTTAGCTTCTCTATTCACACAAAGAAGGGTCAAGAAGAACTTAGCCATGACGGGAGAAATCACATTGCGTGGCGAGGTTTTAGCCGTCGGAGGAATAAAAGAGAAGATTTTAGCTGCTAAAAGAGCTGGGATTAAGGAAATCATTCTTTGTTCCAAGAATCGTAAGGATGTTGATGAAATTAATCAGGATTACCTCAAAGGATTGGAATTTCACTTTGTTTCAACAATGAGAGAAGTACTCAATATCGCACTTTTGGACCAAATAGTGAAAGAACCAGTTGCTATCAACTAACAACTGAATCTTGCTTTTAATCCTTCTTTTTAATGTAAGGTGCCGGTACTTTTTCTAATGACTCCTGAATTGAATTAATACGATTTTCATATTGTTTAATCTTCGCATTAACTGCTTGGTATTCCTCCTCAATTATTAATTTATGTTGCTTTTGAGAATTTGTAACTCCTGTGGTATTGTCAGAAACCATGTATTCAATTAAACCTAATCTATCTGTTATCCCGGGACTTGTCTCAAATTCTTTGGATGCTTTGATTCCATCTCCATATAGCTGAACAGCACATTCTTCCGCAAGTATTTTCAGTTCATTGACTTCTTTTAATAATTTAAGGTCAGTCTTGGGATAGGTTAGTAACGCTGTTTGTGTCAACTTTAATTTTTCATTTGATTCAGAGAGTGTTTTTCTGGAAACCGCAACTTTTCTATTTAATTCCAGTAATTCATTTCTAAACTGTTCTAATTCAATTGGTTCTTGAGCCAATAATGTTTGATTATTTAATCCGATAACTTTAAAAGAAACTTTTGCGGAAAGTGTATCAATTTTGCCATTGTCTAATTTGAGAACTTGAACATAGTAAGTTCCTGGCTGGACAAGAAATCCATTATTTTTATTTGAAAAATTGTCTATCTCAATTGGATTTGTTCCTTCAGTTCTTAAATTCCAGGTAATGCGAGAAACACCTTTATTCACACTGCTGATTAATCTTCTAACTTCTTGTTCTTTTGAATTAGAAACAATGTAAATTAATTGCGCAGATTCCTGTAATTTCTCTTTTCTCAAATCTTCGAAAGTAGGGTAGGAAAGATCCTTTTTATCTTTCTCTAGATTTTTTTCTTTTTCTTGACGAATAGATTTGAATGATTTAAATTCATCTTTTAGTAACAAGGTGAAAGTTGCACCGGGTTGTGTGTTTGGAGTTGCCCACAAGTTCGCTCCCTGAAATCCAGTTCCTTCAAGACCAAGTGGATCAGCTTGCACATAAAGTAAGGCATCTGCAATTGGAAACAAATGTGCTTGTTTGTCAATGTTAGTCTTATTTAGCTCTCTAAGGGGGCTGTAATTATCTAATACATAAAACCCTCTTCCAAAGGTTGCAGCAACTAAATCATTTTCTCTTTTTTGAATATCAAGATCGTATACCGCAATTGTAGGTAAGCCATTTATTTTTGTCCAATTTTTGCCGCCATCATTGGTGAAATAAGCACCGAATTCGGTTCCCACAAACAAAAGGTTTGGATCAATATGGTCTTGTTTTAGGCAATAAACCGAGCCTCTTAGCGGTAAATTCCCACTAATGGACACCCATGTTTTTCCATTGTCTAAGCTCTTGAGAATGTAGGGCTTAAAATCGCCTGATCGGTGATTATTAAATACAGCAAACACCTCTTTTTCATTATGTTGAGATGCCGTAAGCATGTTGACTCTCGAATTTGCTGGTATACCAGGGAAGGTTGCTTGTTTTTTCCATGTTTTCCCGTCATCTTCAGATAATTGAATCAATCCATCGTCTGTTCCAGCATACAATAAACCTTTCTTTTTTGGCGATTCGTCAAGTGCAACAATATTTCCGTAAATGGTTGTGGAGGCATTTTTCATAATTGCATCAATCGACCAAACCTGTCCCATCACTTTCAGTCTGTTTCTGTCGATTTGTTGCGTCAGATCTGGTGAAATAACGCTCCAATCATCTCCACGATTGATGGTTTTAAATACTTTATTTGCAGCAAAATAAAGTGTTTTATGATCATGGGGAGACACGAATAACGGTGAGTCCCAGTTCCAGCGATAGGCAGATTCTCCCTTTTGAGGAAGAGGTTGAATATATACCTTTTCACCTGAAGCCCGATCGTGACGAACTAAAAACCCATACTGTGCTTGGGCATATGTGATATTTGGGTCGGTAGGATCGCACGCCGATTCAAATCCATCACCTCCGTTGGTTATGAACCAGTCTTCATTCATTATACCACCTATGTTGTTCGTTTCAGATGGTCCTCCCATTGAATTGTTATCCTGCGTTCCTCCATAAATATTGTAAAATGGATAGTCGTTATCTGTGGCCACTTTATAGAATTGAATAATTGGTAGATTGGAATAATAACGCCATTGTTGCGCATGATTGTATGTTTCATAGATTCCGCCATCGCAACCGGCAATCCAGTGATTTGTATTTGTTGGATCAATCCAAATTGTGTGATTATCAACATGTTTTTGGTGTTCACCTGTTTGCTTAAAATTCTTACCTCCATCCTCTGTATGGTGCATGTAGGTGTCCATTGCAAATACTTTTTCCTTATTAAAAGGATCGCAGATGATTTCTTGGTAATAGTTTCCGCTGGTATTGAATCCGGACATTTTACTCCAACTTTCACCTTTATTAGTAGATCTATAAAAACCGCCCTTGTCATCTCTACCTTCAACAATTGCATAGACAAAATTGGGATCTGCAGGAGAAACAGCTAGGCCAATTCTGCCCATTTGATTCTTTGGTAATCCTGAAATAATCTCTCTCCAAGTTGTTCCTCCGTCAGTTGATTTATAAATAGATGATTCTGGTCCACCGCCGATATATGTCCACTCGTGTCTTCTTCTTTGATGAGCCGCAGCATAAAGAATAGTTGGATTTTCAGGGTCAATTGCAATTTCTGAAATACCAGTTTCGTCCGAAATAAAGAGTGAACGATTCCAAG
>CAMATR010000135.1 GCA_945861175.1 Chitinophaga pinensis
ATTCGCTTTCCTTGACGGCATGAAGCCCCCATATGTGCTTAAAGCAGACGGTTTGGCTGCCGGAAAAGGAGTTTTAATCATGGAAGATCTTGCGGAAGCAAAAAAGGAATTGAAGAGTATGCTTGCCGGTGCCAAATTTGGCGATGCAAGTTCAAGAGTTGTTATTGAGCAATTTTTAAATGGGAGAGAACTTTCTGTATTTGTAATTACAGATGGGCAGTCTTATAAAAGGTTACCTGAAGCAAAAGATTACAAAAGAATAGGCGAAGGTGATACAGGATTAAACACAGGGGGAATGGGAGCGATTTCACCTGTTCCTTTTGCCGACGCCACGTTTATGGATAAGATTGAAAATCAAATCATTATACCTACAATTAAAGGATTGAAACAGGATAAGATTCCTTACAAAGGCTTCATTTTCTTCGGATTGATTAACGTAAAGAGCGAACCATACGTCATTGAATACAATTGTAGAATGGGTGATCCTGAAACGGAAGTTGTAATTCCGCGATTAAAATCAGATCTATTAGATTTATTCGAGGGTGTTGCAAGCAATACTTTATCAGAAAGAGACGTTGAATTTGTTGAAAAATGTGCGTCTACAGTGATGATGGTTTCAGGAGGCTATCCGGAGGATTACCAAAAAGGAAAACAGATTTATGGATTGAACACTGTTACTGACAGTATCGTGTTTCATGCAGGAACTAGTTCTGATGGGCCAGCTGTTTTAACTGCTGGAGGAAGGGTATTGGCTATAACTTCATATGGAAAGAACCTTCAGATAGCATTGAGCAGATCGTATGATTCGGCTGAAAAAATCGAATTTGAAGGGGCTTATTTAAGAAGAGATATTGGCTTTGATGTTCTATAATATTGAAAGTTAGTATCTTGTTGCCATAACCCAAAAGATGGATCAACCTACATTAGTAATTGTCATTTTTGTTTCACTGATTTTTTGCGCATTTTTTTCAGGAATGGAAATAGCATATTTATCATCCAATAGATTGCGTGTTGAATTGGAAAGAAATAAGGGTACTTGGAAGGGTAGAGTTGTCGACGTATTTTATCGGAATGACGCCTTTTTTATAGCGTTATTATTGTTGGGAAACAATGTTGCTCTTGTGCTTTTTGGAATTTGTTCCGCCGATCTATTGTCTCCCATTATTAAGATAGATTGGGGAATAAAAAGTGAGTTTTTAATCCTTTTGATTCAAACCGTTTTATCCACGCTTTTGGTTCTTTCGGTAGCTGAGTTTCTTCCAAAGGCCTTGGTTCAAATAAATCCAAATGGATTCTTAAAGTTAGCTACTGTTCCAATGTTGATTGTCTATGTAATTTTGTATATTCCTACGCAGTTAATCATGCTCATTAGCAGCATGTTTTTAAAACTTTTAAAATCATCTAGTGATAAATCTGCGAAGGTTTTTACGAAGGTCGATCTTGAACATTTCGTGCATGATCTTTCCAATCGGTTAAATGAAGAGGAAGATTTTGGGAATGAAATGCAAATCCTGCGAAACGCTTTGGACTTTTCTAATATTAAGGCAAGAGACTGCATGGTTCCACGTCCAGAATTGATAGCAATAGATGTTCAAGACACCATAGATGAATTAAACAAATTATTTATTGATACGGGTTTATCTAAGATTCTTGTTTACAGAGAAAACATTGATAACATTATTGGATATGTGCATTCTTTTGAAATGTTTAAAACCCCCCAATCTATTAAACAAATTTTATTACCCATAGCGTTCGTGCCCTGTGCGATTGCAGGCAAAGAATTATTGGAACTTTTTAACAAACAGTCGGGCAATATTGCTGTGGTTGTTGACGAATATGGAGGAACTGCTGGTGTGGTTACAATTGAAGATGTGATGGAAGAAATTTTCGGCGAGATCGAAGATGAACATGATGTGGAAGATTTGATGGAAGAACAATTGAGCGAAAATGAATTCCGTTTTTCTGCAAGAATGGACATCGATTACTTAAACGAAAAATACCAACTAAAACTACCAGAATCAGATGATTATGATACGCTTGGCGGACTGATAATTCATGAACTTGAAACCATACCAGAATCAGGCGAATCCTTGGATCTTGGCAAGCAAATGTTGATTATCGAGGAGGTAACAGACAGACGGATAGAGGTTGTACGAATTGTAATCCATTAATCGAAGATGTGTTTTAGGATAATTTGTTTCCTACTCCTTATGCATGCTTTCTCAGCCATTTCTCAGCGAATAGTGAGTCGCATAAAACTCGACAAATCATTGAATGAAATCAGTGGTTTAGAGCGCCTTAACGATTCTATATTGATCGCTATTAATGATGGGGGCAATTTGGCTGAAATTATCTTTCTCAATACTAAAGGCGAAATACTAAAGCGAACCAAAATTATTAATGCTAAAAACAATGATTGGGAAGACCTTGCCACTGATGATCTGGGCAATCTTTACATTTCAGATTCGGGAAATAATTCCAACAATAGACAAGACCTTTGTATTTTAAAAGTCAACGCACAAGCAGCATACAAAAGCGACTCAATATCCACGGAAAAAATTTTTTTCAAATACAGTAATCAAAAGGCATTTCCACCGCCGTTGAATGAACAGGTTTTTGACTGCGAGGCATTATTATGTAGAAAGGATTCTCTGCACTTGATTACAAAGATTAAGGCGAATATTCATGGTAAGGAAAATAGATTTCCCAAGGATTATGTTCTTCCAGCTCTGGCCGGGAGCTATATTGCAAAAGAAAGTCATGATTCACTGAATTACTTAGTGCGTGTCGGTAATAAAGGCATTCAAGATTTGGTAACTTCTATAGATTGCAGGTATGAAAAGGTTGTTGTTTTGACATATTCAGCGATAACAGTGCATTCGTTGGCAGAAAACAGTAACGAAGCCATTTTTGTCGAGAAACATCAAAAATTGAGATTTAAAAAATTGACACAGAAAGAGGCTGTTCTTCTATTTTCGGAGAAAACAATATTTGTTGCTTCAGAAAAGCATAAATTTTTAGGGGGACCGTACTTGTACAAAATTAAATTACCATGAAGCTAGATTTGCAACATTTTGATGCCGTTATTTTTGACATGGACGGCGTCTTGATTGACTCAGAACCGCTTTGGAAAATAGCGATGGAAGAAGTTTTTCACTCTATTGGATCTTTTTTAAATAAAGAGGATTTACAAAAAACAGTTGGCTTGCGCATTGATGAGGTGGTAAGGTTTTGGCACAAACATGAAGGCTGGCAAAATGTTTCCCCACAGGAGGTGGAACAGGAGATAGTGTTGAAAATGAAAACATTGATTACTGAGCAAGGTGAGGCCCTTGAAGGGGTAAAAAAAATGCTTTTATTTTTGAAACAACAAAATAAAAAAGTTGGATTAGCCACCTCTTCGTATGAAGTATTGATAGAAACGGTACTTAGGGTTTTGGAAATAAAAGATTCTTTTGACTTCGCACACTCTGCTGAACATGAAGACTTTGGTAAACCACACCCAGCGGTATATCTTTCAGTAGCATCCAAACTAAACGTACCGGCCTCTCGTTGTTTGGTGATCGAAGATTCACTAAATGGTATTATTTCAGCAAAATCAGCACGAATGAAAGTAGTTTGCATTCCAGAAAGAACGCATCACCCAGAACCTAAACTTATTTTAGCAGACTATCAATACGACTCAATGAGCCAATTATTGGCTGATTTTCAAGCGGAAAGTTAAGAAAATGCGCGATCTACCCAAGAACGACCCCATTCATCTTTTTCTTGTTCAGACCAAAGCGCAGGATAAAAAATGCGTTTCTGGAATCTTGGAGGAAGGTATTTTTGCCAGTTCGTTCCACCGGTAGCCGCAACATCCTCATTTCCTTTATTTAAATATCGAACGGCTGATTTATAGTGGGCTAAAGGCCAGTTCACATTGACATTGGTATCATTCAATTTAAGGGCATTGATAACCGCCTCTGATTTTTGAGATTCTGGAGAAAGGCGCTTGTATACTTGCCATAAGTTTGACGTCACGCTATCTTCACCAAGCTTAATGAAGACCTCTTGGTATTTTTCTTCAAATTCAATTAGCGTAAGTGTTTTCTCTCCAGTACCAGCCACGGTAGCACCAGTTTTCCAGTAGATGTGTTCGTACATTTCACGAATTCCAGAGTTAACAGAATAGGATGAACGAACGTCTTTGTTGACAAGATTGATAAAATCTGTTGAGTGAATTTCGATGAACCGATACTGTGCAGATTGAAAACCACTAGCAGGAAGAAGAGACATTCTGAATTTCATGAATTCGGCTTGATCCATTCCTTTTATCATGATATCAAAACTAATGATCAACGCATCAAAATAGCGATTAATCCTACTTAAACGATCAACAAAAAATTGTTCATCAACATCTATCTTTTCTGCTAATTGACCAAACTCCCGCAAAGCTAATTTGAAATAAAGTTCAGTAATTTGATGGTAAACAATGAAAATTTGTTCATCAGGAAATTTCGTACGCGGTTTCTGAAGGCTTAAAAGGGTATCTAATTCAATGTAGTCCCAATATTTAACAGTGTCGTTATAAAGCAATCCATCAAGGTATGCTAATAGGTCCTGCCCAAGGGCCGCATACTTTTCATTGAGTAGCTCTAGGCGTTCTTTAATTTCTGGCGTGAATTCCATGTTCAGTATTTAACACAACAAAGGTATCAATTGCGCAATACCGCGCAAACACTTGTTAAAATATTAACAGCTTCATATGTAATGGACTTTAAAAATAGGTTTGTAATTTTACAATATGATAGATTATAACCCAAAGAGCTGGTTGCATTTAATATTTGCCTTCCACAAAAGTGACACTTTCCGTATGTTGTGGAAAGAGATTATTTACATAAGTATATTTACTTCGGTCATTGTATTTGCCGAGATTAATTTTTTTCCAAATTCACAAGCACTAGAAAAGTTGATTTCTGTTTATTCACTTATTGGCTTTGTAATTTCCCTTTTATTGGTTTTTCGAACGAATACAGCATATGATCGTTGGTGGGAAGGCCGCAAAAAATGGGGTGAATTAGTCAACGATTCTAGAAACATTGCTATTAAACTTTCAACACTTTTGAACCATCCGGAAGACAAGGACTTTTTCAGGAGGATGCTTCCAAATTTTGTTTTTGCCGCTAAAGAACACTTGAGATCTGGTGTGAATTTTGATGAATTGGAGCTTCTACCAACCGAACTGGAGGTATTAAGGAACAAAGGGCATGTTCCCGCGACAATATGTCAGCTATTGTATGGGAAGATCAAAGCGTTGAAAGTAGCGAATGCCATAAGCGAAGAGGAGTATATGGTTTTGGACAGAAATCTCAACTCTTTATTGGACAGTGTTGGTGCTTGTGAAAGGATAAAAAACACGCCAATTCCTTTTTCTTACAGTCTTTTTATTAAAAAGTTTATTTTTATTTACGTTACCACCTTGCCATTGGCATTTGTTGTTCAATTTGGTTATTATTCCTCTCTTATTGCCACATTTGTGTTTTATGTACTAGTGAGTATGGAAGTTTTGGCAGAGGAAATCGAAGACCCATTTGGAAGGGATGATAACGACCTACCAACCGATCAGATTTGTGAAAGAATCAAAGCAAACGTTCTTGAAATTTTAGAATAAAAAAAGGGAGCAATTGCTCCCTTCGTTTTTTCTTAAAACAAGGATTATTCTTTTACAAACTTGATTGTTTCTTTTCCAAGGTTGTGAGTAATATTTACAAAGTAAATACCATTACCGAAAGCAGAAACATCGATGTCCATGCTTTTAGCTGCTCCTGGTTGAACAGTGCGAATCACTTTTCCTTCCATGTTTGTTAAAACAATTGAAGTAATATTCAAGTTCTCGCTCA
>CAMATR010000136.1 GCA_945861175.1 Chitinophaga pinensis
CAATGCTTTGAATATAAACAGATCGTGTAATTTGATCTGGAATAAGCGCTACGGATTGCACTACTTCCCGAATCAATTCTGCTTTTTTTATTGGATCTGCTCCACCTCCTTTAAGTAAAATATCAGCTTTGAAAGAGATGAAATCTTGGGTATGTTCTTTTATGTAAAGCTCAAGTTCTGATGATGTGGCTTTTTTGGAATAAGAATCAGGGTCTTCTCCCTCAGGAAACAAGACAACCTTTACATTCATTCCTTCCTCCAAAATCAAGTCAATCCCTCTAAATGATGCTTTTATTCCAGCAGCATCACCGTCATACAGAATGGTGATGTTTTGTGTGTAACGCCGTATAAGTTTTATCTGTTCTTTAGTTAAGGAAGTGCCAGAAGAAGATACTACATTTTGTATCCCAGCCTGGTACATACTAATTACATCAGTATATCCTTCGCAAAGAAAGCAATTGTCATATTTTATAATATCTCCTTTGGAGAAAAAGAGACCATAAAGAATTTCACTTTTATTGTAAATGAGACTCTCTGGGGAATTGAAATATTTTGCAATTTTTTTATCAGTAAAAAGTGTTCTTCCTCCAAAACCTAAAACACGACCAGTAACACTATGTATAGGAAACATTACGCGGCCTCGAAAAAAATCAAATTGGCGATCATCTTTAGATTTTACCACTCCGACTTTTTCCAAATATTGTAATTTGTACCCTTTTCCAATTGCTGCTTTTGTAAGATCATCCCCGGTATTTAAGCAATATCCAAGTTGAAATTTTTCGATGATGTCTTTACGAAAACCTCGTTCTTCGAAATAAGAAAGTGCAATTGCTTTGCCCTCCTCTGTTTCGCGAATATTTTTAATGAAATGATCTTTAGTAAACTCATTGATAATGTACAAACTCTCACGTTCACTTATTGCAGCTAGTTGCTCAGCTGTGGCTGGCGCTTCCTCAGGAATTTGAATTCCATATTTGTCTGCCAACCAACGTAGTGCTTCCGGATAAGAATAATGTTCCTTTTCCATTAAGAAAGAAACTACGGTTCCTCCTTTACTAGTAGAAAAACACTTGAAAATTTGTTTAGCTGGCGACACCACAAAGGACGGTGTTTTTTCATCTGTAAAAGGGCTTAGACCTTTAAGATTAGATCCTGCACGTTTCAAATTTACAAATTCACCAATTACCTCCTCGATTCTGGAAGTTTGCATTATTTCATCAATGATATGTGCGGGTATTTTTGACATTATTTTTCGGGCTGACCAAAATCAGTTTCGGATATGAATTCTCCTTTTTCGTTATATGTTGACCAGATTCCAATAGTTTTGTCCTCGTGGTATTCCCCTCGATAGTGGAGCGCACCGTTTGGATATTTCACGATTGAAAAGCCTTCTCGTAATCCATGTTCATAATAAGTCACAGACAATTCGTTTCCACCTTCTGAGTAGAATGTCCAAACTCCGTGTCGTTTTTTATTTTCGTCTTGTCCCCCCTTGTATTTTACTTGCTTTTTACCTGGGTACCATTCATGATAAATTCCATCTTTAATTTCTATTAGGACTTCATTTTTCTCTGTTTTTGATGTATCATCAATTTCATTGGTACAAGATGAAACGAAAAGCAAGACAGCAAATAATAGTAGGTTCTTCATTTTCTATTTTATTTTTCTCTTTGGGTCGTATATTCTAAAAGTCCAATGATGGAATTTTTGGCTTGCGAGTCTGGAATTTGAATCAGCATATCCAATGCTTGTTGTTTGATTTCCATCATTTTTTTGTGCGCATATTCTATTCCACCGTGTGCACTTACTAGTTCAATGGCGCGGTTGATATATTTTTTTTCTTCGTTTTTATTTTTCACAATATAAATGAGTTCCTTTCTCACTTCTTTTGACGCATTATTTAAGGTATAGATAAGAGGCAAAGTCATTTTTCGTTCTCGAATATCCAGTCCTGTGGGTTTTCCTATTTTATTTGAGCTTCCATAATCGAATATATCGTCCTTTATTTGGAATGCCAATCCAACAAGTTCTCCGAATCGTTGCATATGAAGGGACATGTCTTCACGGTCAGCGCATATTGCTCCAGCCTCACAGCAGGTTGCAATGAGTGATGCTGTTTTTTGACGAATTACTTCAAAGTAAATATCTTCAGTAATATCAAGCCTTCGTGCTTTTTCAATTTGAAGAAGTTCACCTTCACTCATTTCTTTTACTGCTCTTGCCACAATCTCTAGTAACTTCAAATTCTTCTTTTCAATAGAGAGTAATAAAACTTTCGAAAGCATATAATCACCAACTAATATGGCTATTTTGTTCTTCCACAGTGCATTGAGTGAAAAAAATCCTCGGCGCTCATTCGCATCATCTACTACATCGTCATGCACGAGTGAGGCCGTATGTAATAATTCGATTGTTGCAGCAGCTTCGTATGCTTTATCGTTCATCTCTCCCAACATTTTTGTGGTAAGAAACACGAACATAGGTCGCATTTGTTTCCCTTTACGACGAATGATGTAATGCGTAATTTTGTCAAGTAGAGGAACTTTTGATTGCATACTTTGCCTGAATCGTATTTCGAATTCATTCATTTCGGCAGAAATAGGGGACATTATTTCCTCAACAGACATCATATTACAAATATAATGTTTAGCCCCCTTTTTGTGAGGATAATAATTCGATAATTGTTGTTTTGTTCAGAACGAGAAGATGTATTACTTCAAAATACGCATCTCGGCGGTAATAGCCTTGTTTTTGTTTGCAAGTTGTCCGCATGCAGCATCGATATCTTTCCCTCTGCTTCGGCGCACATTTACGATCAAATTTTTAGACTCAAGATAGGAAGCAAAGGCATCAACTCTTTGTTTATCAGCTTGCTGAAACTCTCCTTCATCAATAGGATTGTATTCAATAATATTGATTTTACAAGGAACGCATTTGGCAAATTGAGTCAATTCTTGAGCATCTTCTAATTGATCGTTAAAATCTTTAAAAATGATGTATTCAAATGTAACACGAGAGCCAGTTTTTTCATGAAAATAGCGCAAAGAATTCGCTAGTTCTTCAAGATTATTCGTTTCATTAATATCCATGATATGACTGCGCTTTTTATCATTGGCAGCATGAAGAGAAATAGCCAAATTGAATTTAACTTTATCATCTCCGAGTTTTCTAATCATTTTTGCAATTCCTGCTGTCGATACTGTAATTCTCTTAGGAGACATTCCAAGACCTTCATTGCTCGTAATCAATTCAACGGAACGGACAACGTTCCGATAATTTAGAAGGGGCTCACCCATGCCCATGTATACGATATTTGACAAGGGGGTGTTGTATCTGTTTTCAGCCTGGTTTTTCAAATAGACTACTTGATCGACAATTTCTCCTGCGGTTAAATTACGCATTAACTTGAGTCTTCCAGTAGCGCAAAAAGTGCATGACAAACTACAACCAACTTGAGATGAAATGCAGGCAGTAGTTCTTGACGATGTTGGTATTAAGACACCTTCAACTACCTTTCCTTCACCAACAGAAAAAGCACATTTGATTGTTTTATCCGAACTGATTTGTTGGTCATCTAATTGAATATGGTCGATGAAATAATTCTCTTCAAGCTTTAAGCGTAATTCTTTACTTAAATTAGACATTTGCTCAAACGACGTTGCGTTTTTCTTCCAAAGCCATTCGTAGACCTGTTTTGCACGAAAAGATTTTTCATCAATATTTTGCATTGATAAAAAAAGTTCTTCTATTGAAAGATTGCGGATATTTTCCTTTTTAACGGTCATTCTGAACAAAGGTAGAGAATAGAAAGGATATTTCGTTTTAAATGAGTCTTATGTCTCTTGACTTAACGAATAATGTCCGACCATTTTCTAATTGAATCAGGAAGTTTGAAGACTTTTGTTCAATAATTGCGACCTTTAGCCCTTCGCTTAATTTCAACGTACTTTTTAAACCTTTTTCATTCAAAAATACTGGAGCCTCATTTTTTATAATTATTCCGAAATACGATTTATTTGATTGGTTATAAGATGTAAAAGCACATGTAATAAACATTATAGAAAGCAGAAATACACCAACACCAAGAAATAGAATGGGTTTTTGCCAAACAGTTTCTTTCTTAAGTACTATAAATAAGCAGCAAGCAAAAATGAAACTGCAAAATACTGCAAGATAACACCATGAACTACTTCCAACCGCAATGATAAGCTGCTGTATTCCGCTCATGTGCGGCTGCCATGCATGATTTGAACCAAGCTTTTTATAGCATAGCTCTATGTTATTGATTACTTCACTGTCATAAGGGTGTTGCTTGAGCACTTTTTCATAGGCCCAAATGGCATCCCCATAAAGTCCAATATGATAATTGCAATTCCCGATATTGTAATAAATAGAGGTGTTTTCTGGATCCTTTTCTGCTATTTTTTCGAATGAAAGAATAGCCTGTTGAAAGCGTTTGTCATTGGCCTCTTTCAGCGCCGCGTCAAAATCATTTTGCGAAAGGAGGCTGAACGAAATTAATATTTGTAAAAGTAGGCCTATTCTTTTCATAGCTGACCGATATTGTTGCTAATCGCTATTGACGAATTGAATAATTCGATGTGATTACTTTCGACACTTCCCATTCCAAACCTTCCTGTTTCGCAATGCTTAAACCATTGTTTAATTTCTTCTTGTTTTGCATTCGGCAGATTTTTTTCTGACAAGCTGTTCATAATAAATTGTCTAGTTATTGCCTTTTCATGTTTCAAATTCAAGGCAATTGCTAAAGATTGAATAAATGCCTTCTCTAGGATGGAATAAAATGCAGCAAATTCTTGAGTTTCTAATTTTGCTTTTGCTAAATCGAAAAGTTCTGCAGTTTCTTTTTTGAATATTTCTTTTTGTTCATTTTCAGATCTCTTTTTTACTAGGTCAGGTTTTTTTCGAATCCAAATTCCGCCAATCAAGGCAAAAAAAACAGGTGCACTGAGTCCAAGCCAAAAAATGCCTGATCCAATAAGTGAGTTGTTGTTACTCCCCTCTATTGCAGTTGCTCTGAGGGGTCCTAGTTCATTGGAAACACTTGATTTGCTATCATTTGAGCTAATTTGATTTTGGGAAAGCTGAAAATTATTGTTTTCCGCGACAACTAACTCATTTGGTTCTGATTTAACTTGTATATATTTTTCACTTTCTGGGTGGAAATAGGATAGAGTGGTTGCGGGTAAATAGAGTTTCCCGTGTTGCGTGACTTGAATATGGTATGTATATGTAATTTTCCCTTCAGCCCCCAAATTACCGTAAACAAAATCCTCTTTGACCTCGGGATCACCATATAGTAAGAATCCTTTTGGTAAATTGAGTTTTGGTTCTAATAGATTCTGTAAATTTCCATTTCCCACTATTTCAAGAACGAGAGAAAAGACATCGCCTTGCTTGCATTTTTTATTTGACAATGATCTAATTAATTTCAAGTTTCCTACACCACCTGTGAAATCTGTAGGTATGTTTCCGGGTAGGGCTTTGATTTCAATTATAGCAGCCGAGGAAGTTAGCGGCAAACTTTCAAAACCTTTTAATAGCAAAAGTTTGAAAGGTTCGATCGTGATTTTGCCATTCCCAATAGGGAAAACCACTTTTTTATCGTACTCAAAAGTGAAGTAACTTCTATTGCGGATGCTCTCTTCATTGATCATTATCCGTTGGTTGGACACCCCAATTTCGTGCATATCAAGGACATCTTCAAGGGTATATTCCTGATAATTCTCAAGATGTGTGGGCGAAAAAAGTGAGTAGACTTTTGCATTCAGAAGTAAAGGTTCTCCTTCAAAAATTGACTTCCTTGAAGCTTCAATAATCCCGAACGCAGGTTGTGCCAATTGTTTAGAACTGA
>CAMATR010000137.1 GCA_945861175.1 Chitinophaga pinensis
CTTTTGGCTAACCTCCTCTATCAAAGCTCGTTTTCCTGTAATATGACTCGGATCACAAATAATTGGCAATTGAGGTAACCGTTCTTTCAACGCAATAGGAATCTCCCAATTAGGCACATTTCTGTATTTCGGATGTTTGTAAACTGAGAATCCACGATGAATTGCCACCAAATCTTTCAAGCCGGCTTTTTCCAATCGCTCAAATGCACCAATCCAAAGTTCTAAATCAGGATTTACTGGGTTTTTCACCATTACTGAAATATTTATCCCCTGTAAAGCATCAGCAATTTCTTGCACTGCAAATGGATTAACAGTTGTTCTTGCTCCTATCCAAAGTATATCAACTCCAGCTTTTAAGGCCTTTTCAACATGTTCTCGAGTGGCAACTTCAGTAGCAACAGGAAGACCAACCTTCTTACCCGCCTCAACAAGCCATTTAAGACCAATTTCACCAACTCCTTCAAATGAATCTGGTCGTGTTCGTGGTTTCCAAATACCAGCTCGCAAAGCAGCGACATGATTGATAGTCGCTAAATTTTCACAAGCTTCAAATAACTGCTCTTCAGTTTCAGCACTGCATGGCCCTGCGATAACAAAAGGGCGATTATTCGCTGAAATTATACCTTGTAAATCCATTTTAATAAAATAAAAAAGCCTCCTAGGAGGCTTATAAATATTCAATAAACTGCTCCAAATCTATAACAGATTCAAAGGCCAACAGTTCAAATTTTGTAACGAGTTCATTAGGACAAATATAATTAAGAATAAACTTGATAAATTATTTATTTTGTAAAATGATTTGGATTATACATAAATAATGTAAAGATTTGTATTGTGAAATTAAATCTACAAAATCAAAATTGGTGGCGTCACTCAACAACTAGTTGGTGTGATTGGCGCTTGTTTTAATTTTTCATCTTAAAACTTTTAAACGGCTTGTCACATCTGACAAGCCGTTTTTTTTTCACATTTTCTCAAATATCATGAACGTTTACACATCATCAAAACTATTCAATGCAGATAGATATACTCCAATAGGACTGTATCTAGGATTGCGAAACAAACATCGTAATGCCTGTTTACTTGAGAGTAACGATTACCATGATCGATCTCAAAGTTCGTCAATTATTGGACTTGATCCAATTTTAGAAATTCAATTGGACAAGAGTAACTTCAAAGTTACAGTTCCAAATAATCCAGCTAAAAATCAACTGTTTCCATTAGTTGAATCAGATTTAATAAACCAAACTACAAGGCTGTTAAATTCCTTTAAATACAGTGAATACAAGAAGTTCAACGGTTTTTATGGGCGTGTTGGTTTCGAATTTTCACATTACTCAGAATTAAAAAATATCAGCAGCAATAATCAACTTGACCTACCTGATCTCCATTTGTTTATTTTTCGCTACCTCATAATTATTGATCATTTCAAGGATGAAGGCACTATAATAAAAAATGACTTTTTTGATTCTGAATTGACTGAAGAAGAATGTGAAAATATTTTAGCTCAAAAAGCACATACTGATTTCCCCTTTGAGCTTATAGGTAATGAAAAATCTGAATTTTCAGACCTTGAATTTGAAAATTTAGTAACTAATGCAATTAAGCATTGTAAAGTTGGGAACGTATTTCAACTAGTACTTTCAAATGCTTTTTCTCAGTCATTTTTCGGAGATGAATTCACTGTTTTCAGGGAATTGAGAAGGTTAAATCCATCTCCTTATCTGTTCTATTTTGATTTTGAAACTTATCGACTTATGGGCAGCTCTCCTGAAGCTCAATTAATAATTAAAAATGGGAAAGCTGAAATTCACCCTATTGCTGGCACGGTTAAAAAATCTGGCGACCTCTTAAAGGATCAAAAACGACTAGACCAACTTAGAGCAGATGAAAAAGAAAATGCTGAACACGTTATGCTAGTTGATCTAGCTCGGAATGATCTAAGCAAGTTTTGTACAAATGTAAAAGTCGAAACATTCAAAGAAATTCAACAATTTAGTCATGTTTTCCACATCGTTTCGAAAGTCACAGGAAATTCTGAAGGCACCACTATGGACTTATTCAATGCAACCTTTCCTGCTGGGACACTTTCTGGTGCACCAAAACCTAAAGCATTGGAATTAATAAATCAATATGAAATGTCCTCACGCGAATACTATGGAGGAGCAATAGGATTTATAGAAACAAACGGAAACATAAATATGGCTATCGTAATAAGGAGCTTACTATCAAAGGAAAACGTTCTTCATTACAGGGCTGGTGCCGGAATCGTTATTGATTCAATTTGCAAAAACGAACGCCAGGAATTAACTAATAAGCTCAGCGCAGTTAGAAACGCCATTCAACTTGCAACGACTAATTCAAAAACAGTCACCTCATGAAAATAGCTGTTATAGACAATTTTGATTCTTTCGTTTATAATCTTGTTCGCTACATTAAAGAATGCGAAAATAGTGAGGTCGTGGTTATGAGAAATGATAATATAAATCATGAAATATTGTTTAATTCAGACGGTATATTGCTCTCTCCAGGTCCGGGGATTCCATCTGAGGCAGGTGAGCTACTCAACGTTATTGAAAGACATCATCAAAGGAAACCATTTTTAGGAGTCTGCTTAGGGCATCAGGCCATTGGACAGTTTTTTGGGGCCGAATTAGAGGCTTGTCAAAAACCAATACACGGAAAATCATCTACAATTATTCAAAATGGTTGTAGTGATCTTTTCCGAGATATCCCCGAGAAATTTGAGGTTGGACGTTATCATAGCTGGCAAGTTCGGAGTACCCTTCCAGATAATCTTCAAGGAACAGCCTTCTCAGATAGCGGGGAAACAATGGCTTTAAAACACCGCATATTACCGATCGAAGGACTGCAATTTCATCCTGAAAGTATTTTAACGCCTCATGGAAGAAAAATTATAAACAACTGGATTCGACAAATCAAATTAATGAACTATGAAAAAAATAATTGAAAAATCAATGCAAGGCCAAGCACTCTCCTATCAAGAAAGTTACCAACTGATTGAAGATATAAATTTTGGGATAGTTGATGATGAAAATCTGGCTGCATTGCTTGTTTCTATTCAAATAAGAGGTGCTCAACTTACTGAATTAACAGGGCTTCGTGATGCTTTATTAGCACTTGCCAAGCCTATTGCTTTGGATAGAACCAATGCGATGGACTTGTGCGGAACTGGAGGAGATGGTAAAGAAACATTTAATATTTCTACAACAACATCACTTGTTTTAGCAGCAATGGGAATAAAAGTTATAAAACATGGCAATTATGGCGTAAGTTCTATTTGCGGATCATCAAATGTTTTAGAAGAATTAGGATTTCCATTGACAGATGATCTAAAAATTCTCGAAACCAATTTAGCTAAAAAGAATTTCTGTTTTCTGCACGCACCATTATTTCACCCTACACTAAAGGCTGTGGCTTCAGTTCGAAAAAAATTAGGATTAAGAACTATATTCAATTCCTTAGGGCCATTAGTCAATCCGGTTCAGCCAGAATATCAGCTCACTGGCACTTTTTCATTAGAACTTGCAAAAATCTACCAGTATATGCTAAAAGATAAACGGAAAAGCTTCAAGGTGGTTCATTCACTCGATGGCTACGATGAAATTACTTTGACAGATACAACACGGATTTACAGTCAAGAGAGAGAAATTAATCGGAGTTTCAGTGACTTTGATCTTCAAAGAATGAATCCAAATGCCTTAGTTGGTGGCAAAACAGTACAAGCTTCAGCTCAAATATCAAAAAACATTTTATCTGGAGTCGGAAGCAATGATCAAAATACGATCATTGCCTGCAACGCCGCCGAAGCACTCCAGTGTTTTCATCCAGAGACAAATATTAAAGATCTTTTTTACAGTTCTCTAGATTTTATTCAAAGTGGACAAACAAGTAAACATTTTAACCTTAATTAATTATGAAATCTATTCTATTTCAAATATTAGAAAACAAAAAGCAAGAAGTACTTGAACTCAAAGAGCAATATTCATACAAAGATTTTGAGCAAATGGAATATTTTTCGCGAAATTGTAATTCTATGGAGGGATCGCTGCTTTCTAATTCTTTCGGAATCATTGCAGAAATAAAGCGAAAATCCCCAAGTGGAGGATTAATACAACCCAACATCGACTTGGTCTCTTTTGTGAAAATGTATGAGGAAAATGGGGCTGCAGGTATTTCTTGCTTGACAGACAACGCTTATTTCGGAGGTTCGAAATTCGATATTTTAACCCTCCGTAGCACTACTCAACTACCGCTTCTTAGAAAGGAATTTATAATCGATGAACTACAAATTTTTGAAAGCAAAGCACTTGGTGCAGATAGTATACTTCTTATTGCTGAAGCACTAGAAGCTGAGCAAGCGCTTCATTTTACAATTCTGGCTCAAAGTTTAGGTATGGAGGTAATAATGGAATTTCATTCTCCCGATCAATTTTATAAAATAAATGAGCATGTCAATATAATTGGAATAAATAACCGGGATCTAAAAAAGCAAGAAACCTCGCTTGATATAAGTAAAGAACTGATAAAAATTATACCGTTTGGGCGCACTTGTATTTCAGAATCAGGTATTCGAACCCCTGAGGAACTCCATATGCTTCAATCACTTGGATTTCATGGGGCCTTAATTGGAGAAAGTATATTGAAAAATATTAGTCCTGCCGAATTTATTTCTGAGTTAACTAAAGTCCTATGAAAATAAAAGTTTGTGGGATGGCTCAAAAAGAACAAATTGAAATCCTGGATCAAGAAACAAATATTGATTACATCGGATTAATTTTCTTCGAGAATTCACCTAGATATTATAACACTATACCTGCATCCGTATTAAACAAAAAGAAAGTTGGTGTTTTTGTAAATGCAAGTGAAGAATTTATCTGTAAAACTGCTGAAAGTCATGATCTTGAATTGTTGCAATTACATGGCTCAGAAAGTCCAGAATTGTGTCTACGCCTTCGAAAGAATTTTACAACAATAAAGGCATTTGGAATAAAAACGAAAGATGATTTTTTACAACTCAAAAACTATGAAAACGAGGTAGACTTTTTCCTTTTTGATACAAAAACCATCAAGCACGGAGGATCCGGTGAAAAATTTAATTGGAATATTTTGGAAGGATATTCTCTCAATACACCATTTTTTTTGAGTGGAGGAATAGCAATGGAAGATGCTGATAGAATAAGAGAATTAAAGCATCCAAAAATTTATGGTGCAGATATTAATAGCAAATTTGAAATCAGTCCTGGAATCAAAGATCTCCAGAAAGTAAATAAATTTTTAAACCAATTAAAAAGATGAATAAAAGCTTTACAACCCCAGACTCATTAGGGTTTTATGGAGAATTTGGAGGTGCATTTATACCGGAACTTTTGCGAAGAAACGTGGAGGAATTGAATTTAGCTTTTTTAAATTTTTACGAAGACCCTTTATTTAAGAAGGAAAGAAATGACCTCTTAAGCGATTATGTAGGAAGACCTACGCCCCTTTATTTATGCAATTCATTGAGCAAGACTTACAATTGCAAAATTTATTTAAAAAGGGAGGATTTAAATCATACCGGATCCCACAAAATCAACAATGCGATTGGTCAAATTCTTTTAGCAAAAAGAATGGGGAAAACAGAAATAATTGCTGAAACTGGAGCCGGACAGCATGGAGTTGCAACAGCCACTGTTTGTGCACTTCTTAAAATGAATTGTACCGTTTTTATGGGTGAAAAAGATATTGAACGACAGGCGCCAAACGTTGCAAGAATGAAATTTCTTGGCGCAAAAGTAATCCCAGCTGTAAGTGGAAGTAAAACCTTAAAAGATGCAACCAATGAAGCAATTCGCTCTTGGATTGACAATCC
>CAMATR010000138.1 GCA_945861175.1 Chitinophaga pinensis
CACTTTCAGATATCCAGCGAGCAAAGTTATACCAATACCTTGGACTTTGTCATGAAATACTTGGAA
Organism: Chitinophaga pinensis; assembly: GCA_945861175.1. Taxonomy (GTDB): domain Bacteria; phylum Bacteroidota; class Bacteroidia; order Flavobacteriales_D; family Crocinitomicaceae; genus M0103. The sequence continues at coordinate 67 of CAMATR010000138.1, forward strand.
ATCGTGAGTATAGTTTTTCTTCAAATGTAATGGCTTATCGTTATGCTAAAAAATCCAACGACAGATCCTTTATTGCCAATACATTAAATAATCTTGCTGGGGAATATTTTAATCGTTCAGATACTAAGAGTAAGTTGAAATCAGCCTACTATTTTAAAACGGCATTAGCAGTTAATTACAAGGAAGATAGCGCAAAAAATGGTCTGTATTTAAATAATCTGGGGGCATTATACACCAATTTGAGAAATGAAAAACAAGCCTTATTTTATCTTTTAAAATCCAACAAATACAAACATTTTTTTAATCAAAGTGAGTTGTACAATTTTAATACAAATTTAGGAGCAATATATCTACTTCAAGGGAATTACGATCGTTCAACCCTCTACTATAATGAGGCATTACAATCCTTCAATGGTCTAGTGGTAAAATCTTCGGCTGACGTTGAAATTTACTATAATCTGAGTGAACTTGAGAACATAAAAGGGAATTACCGCAAGAGTCTGGATTACCTTCGAAGGTATTTTGATTTGAAGAAGTATTACGATGCCAAAGAGCGCAACGATAAGGTGATCGAAATGCAGGAAAAATATTTTGCGAGTGAAAAGAAGAAACAGATTGTGCAATTAAAACTGAATAATCGACAAGCCAAATTATCTTATTATCAGTTGCAAAATGGAATAATTGTATCTGTTTTGATGCTAGGGCTAATTTTATCACTTTTCTTCTATAGGCTCCGAAGGAAAAGACAAGCGTTAATAATTGAGAGAAAAAACGAATTAAAAAAAGCTACACTTGAAGCTTCAGAAATTGAGAAGTTGCGTTTTTCCCGCGATTTACATGATACTTTGGGTGGCTCATTAACACTTCTAGGCTTATTAGTCAATCAGGCTGGTGATAAAAATCCAGATCAAACAAGTGAATTTAATAAATTGAATGAGTTAGTACAAGAAGCAATTAACGATTTGAGAAGGGTTTGCCGTGATATTTATCCTTCGGAAATATTGGTTTCAGGCGTAATTAATTCATTAAAGAATTTTTACTCGAAATTGGGAATAATTCATGAATCTTTCACTTTTAATTATGCGGCTGATGATTTAAAATTGGAGAAAGGATTCAGTATAAACATCTACCGTATGCTCCAGGAATTGACGAATAACACATTGAAATATGCTGATTCTTCATCTATTGAAGTAAACATCCAAAAAGATGGGGGTGAGTTACGCATTCTCTATAGAGATAATGGAAAAGGTGTTGAATTGAATGCGATGCAAAAAGGAGTTGGTTTAAATAGTTTAGAAGAACGCACCAAAGCCTACAAAGGAAGTATTAAATTTAATTCAAGTTCAGGTAATGGTTTTACAGCCGTTATGCGTTTCCCTCTGAATGAGATTGAGGAGAAAGAAACAGTTTAAATTCTTTAGAACTGGAAATAAACGAACGGTTTGAAGGTGTCTGAAACAGCTTGATAGATAACTATTACAATTACCGCTACAGTAATTGCTTGCAGTGGCATTGGAAATTTTGCGAACAACGTTTCATACCATTTCTTTGTTCTTTCAGGTAACCAGTGAAAGATAAATCCGAAAAGGATAATCCAAAAAACACTTTGATAGGTTTCTAAGACCTTGACAAATATCTCCCATTGAAAATCAAAATGATTCCAAATGTGGTTGATCATAGCAATTGGTTCTCCTTCCTCATCTAATCGGAACCAGATACGCGTGAATGTGATGAAATTGAATGTTAAAAAGATTTTCCAAAAATGAATAATCAACCAACTTTTGTTTTCATATGGAGAGATTTTCTTCCAGTAATTGTAAATCACTAAAGCAATACCATTCATGGCGCCCCAAATGATAAAATTCTCGCTTGCCCCATGCCATAAACCACCGATAATCATTGTTATTAGTAAATTGAGGTCACGGTGAACATAACGTTTAAAGGAAGGGAATATGAGCGATCCGATGAGGTAAATTCCCATTAGGATTCCGTAAATGTAAATCAATTCATACCACTGGAGAATGAAAAAGAGAAATATAAAAATGAACGTTGTCGCTAAATAGGTCCCCCAACCGCCAGATTTATTTCCTCCGAGGGGAATGTACAAATAATCACGTAACCAAGACCCCAGTGACTTATGCCATCTTCTCCAAAAATCAGCAACGCTATTTGCTTTGTATGGAGAATTGAAATTTGGTAACAGTTCGAAACCCATTAATCTAGAAATACCAATTGCTATATCAGTATAGCCAGAAAAATCACCATAGATTTGAAGCGAGTATCCCCACATGGCCAAAACACTCACAAATCCAGGATAGGCTTCTGGTGAGTCGACTATTTTATCTATAAAATGAACCGCAATGTAGTCAGCAAGAATTATTTTTTTGATAAGCCCTTTAACTATGAGAATTACAGAAGATGAAAACTGATCCTTTGTCAGAGAATATGGTTGATAAATTTGAGGAATAAAATCTCTTGCGCGGACAATTGGCCCCATAATTACGTGAGGAAAATAGGTCACATAAAAACCATAATCAAAAATATTTTTAACGGGTTCTATTTCTTTTCGTTTGATATCAACGACATAAGAAATCGACTGAAATGTAAAGAAACTTACACCTGCCGGCAGTAGAATCTTTGTCTCAAAAAATCCTTTACCAAAGAAACCGTTACCAAATTGAGCGAACCAATTGATAACTTCATATTTCGTTTGAAAAAGTTGATTGTAAGAATCAGTAAAGAAATAGGCATACTTGAAAAATGCGAGGAAAAACAAATTAAATATTGCAGCAAGTGCGATAATCCATTTCTTACCCCTTTCTTTTTCTATTTTGAAAACCCATTTTCCGAAAAAGAAATTCAAGATAATAGAGCCGCCTAATAATAGGACAAATAAACCGGAAGTTTTGAAATAAAGAAATAAACTGACAACTGTAAAAAAGATGCTCCTTACAAGTTGTTGCTTGTGTAAAACTGAAAAAATAAGCATAAAAGCCAGAAAGAACAACCAGAAATCTAGTCTATTGAAGACCATCCTGTCGGTTATAGCAAAACTGAATATTTCGTAGATTCTTTCCATTCGGGTAACGAAATTATTGCATTTTTTCGGTATTTCTCATTTGCTCGAGGAACTTAAGAAAAGCATCGATTAAAAGTTTACCTTTTATTTGGTACCCAAGTGGCGTAAAATGTACGAGGTCTGCTTGCATTAAACCTGCATTTTGCCAAGTTTTAGCTGAACCAATTTCGCCCATAATACTGTATACATCCCACACTGCCAATTTATATTTTTCAGCCAACTCAATAATAACTTTTTGTTGACGCTCAATATTTCTATTCAAGTATTTCTTCTGAAAATAAGAATCATTTGGCACAGTCAGCAATATTGCACAATCTGGATTACATCGAAGCACAACTTGAATCAAGGTCTCAAGATTATTTTTATAGTACTGAGCATCGAATTGATCGTAGCGAACATTAGCATCATTTGTGCCTACTGAAAAAATGAAAAGGTCTGGAGGATAAATGCGGAGTTGTTCCTCGAAATTTCCATTCTGAAGATATGTGTTTAATGATGCACCATTCACACCAATTGCTGAATAGGAGCAGCCAGGAGAATCATTCAAAAATGTGAAGCCATAGATCTCTAGCGGCTCTTTATCCATACTTGTCCTTGTAAATTCTAGGTCAAGAGAGTCAATCTCTTTATTTAATAAGTACTCTGTATAACCTAGTTTTTCATTGGTGAAAATATCTTTGATACCTAATTCACCATTCAATATACTGATTGAATAGGGCAGAGTTCCTTTGTTGTGAAGAATACGAAAAGATTTAAATTCAGAGCGTACTTCAGTTCTATCATATTTAAAAGAAAGTTGGATGATCGAGTCTGCACATGTGGCAACAATTCCAGATAATCCGTAATTTACATTTGCTGGGCGAGATACTGGACTTCTAAATCCTTTCCATTTATTTGTTGATCGGAATTTATAGTTGCTTGGGTTGTTTGTTCCGGCAATTGAAAATGGAAAAACTTGGCCTCTCTCACCACAAAGATCTTCCCAGTATGTTTGCAGGAAAGTGCGGAAAACGTGGGTGTATATATCTGCTTGAAGGTGTGAGCCGCCTAGATGGTATATATTTAATTTACGGTCTTTATCGGCAGTCATAGCGCTAAATTCCCGGAAGAAATGTTTCCAGCTAGGAGATTCAGCGGTGTAAAACCGAAAACTATTATTCGAAAGATCAATAAAAGGATATTTTTTAAAGACTGTTGTATCTAGTAAAAAAATGTCGGGGTGGTAATATAAATTAAGAGAATCGGGAGTGCTTGTCGCTATTTGAGCTCTAACCATATAGGTCAAAAGCATTTGAAAAAATATTAATCCTACCCGCATATCTATTAGCTATGGTTGAGTATAAGTTGCCCCCTTCAACCATATTGCATATTCTGCTGCAAAAGCATCAAAGAACATTTGAGAAGCAATACTTGCTCCTCGGTTACTGAAGTGCACATAATCTTTTCCAGCATATCCTTTTTCAACCCAAGATGGCATTGAGTTTTGACCTCCCATCGCGGCATACATGTCCCAATATCCGACACCATTTTCAACAATTGTTTTTTTTAACAAGGAAACACAATAAGGTAAAAGTGGATAGGTTACAAAAACGCCGTTGTCCAGTTTTGACATGTCACTAGGCCCAATAAATAAAATTGCTGCAGAAGGACAAAGTTTTTTGAGCGTATTAATTTGTCCTTTCATGTAACGAACATAATTACGCACAGAACTGCTGTCCCGGAAGGATGGTACCGAATTCCCTCCGTATTGCAAAATAATCAATTCTGTATTTAATTCGCCATACATCTTAGCCAATAGAGCTTGATCCATAGAACCAAAGATTGTGCCGCTTGAGCCTCTCATTCCGATATTGCTTACTTGCACACCGTAATCACCTTCAAGCGAAAAACCCGAGATGGTTGGACTTGCAGTAGATGCGAATACGAATTTAAGTTTACCGGGTGTCGTAGCAAATTTCAATTCTACAGTGTGGGCTTTACCATCTGCTTTTAAACTGTCTTCATGAATTAATTTACTATTTTGATACACCTTCAAAGCGCAAGGACGAAGACAGCTATTGTAAAACATTTTGACGTTATTAAAGTCTCTTGCTCTTGAGTAAGCTGATTTATGAGGTGCAATTTCAATCCAAGCTTCCTCTTCTGAGGTTCTTTCTGCCATACCCACACTATCAAGTTCTGGGGCAAATCTTGCAGCAGAACCCATTGCTCCGTAACGTTTGTTTTTTAGTTTTTTCCCACCAAAACAAGTATAACGATCGAAATTAGCAGAGTAAGATTGTTTGAATGAAATTGTATTGTACACATTCACAGCTGGCACTAGACCTGGTCCATTTCCACCGAATTGTATTTGTATCATTTGGCGAATGTAGGCTGTCATTCGATCCCCCTCAATTTGAGAATCACCATAATGTAAGACATGAATTTTAGCTTTTTCATTCGCAACTTGTTGCAATTTATCAAAAAATCGGTGCAAATTTTCTCGGCCATTTTCACTTAAAAAAATCACTGTTTCACTTTCTGTCGATAATTCACCGCCTGAAGGTGCACCCATATTTCCAGAAGAAGAGTTGTAATGAGTAAGTTGATTATTTTCTTCAATTGCTGATGTATCCACCTCAGCAACAATAGAGGTAATATCTTTTTTTACTTGTTTGACAGATGTAAAAAAATTTTCTTCACTCAAAAATCTTATTGAAACTCCATTTATTTCCCATCCATCTTTC
>CAMATR010000139.1 GCA_945861175.1 Chitinophaga pinensis
GGATCGATGTTATAGCGGTTGAGGATCAAAGGAATCAACGTGCCGAACGTAGCGGCAAAGATGATCACTGTGAAGAGGGAGATACTTACTACAAATCCAAGTGTTGAGTTTTCAAAATAGGAAGCGATACCGAAGATCATGGCCGAAAGCAACAAACCGTTGATCAATGCCACGAGAAACTCTTTATACATTTTAGAAAGAATCCCAGCAAACTGATCATTGCCTTTCGCGATAGATTGCACCACAATTGCGGATGATTGCACGCCTACATTTCCTCCCATCGCCGTAATCAGCGGAATGAAAAAGGCCAGTGCAGGAATTTCCGTAATCCCCACTTCAAAGCGCGAGATCACTTGCGCACCAAGTGTTCCACCAAGCATCGCAATAATCAACCATGGAATACGGGCGCGTGTGTTCCGCCAAATACTAAAGTTTCCATCGATGCGTTCAGAGATACCAGAAGCTAACTGGAAATCCTTGTCTGCTTCCTCTTTGATCACATCTACAACGTCATCGAGCGTAATACGTCCAACGAGTTTGTTTTGCAAATCAACAACAGGTACAGAGACTAGGTCGTATTTTTCCATGACCTTCGCCACGTCCTCACTGCTATCGCTCGTTTTAACAGAGATGATGTTCTTTCCCTGATAGAGGTCTATAATCTTTGTCTTCGGATTGGCAAAAAGTAGTCGTTTTAACGAAAGAACTCCTACGAGTTTATTGATGTCGTCCACCACATAAATGGTGTAGACTTTTTCCACATCTTCCGCTTGGCGGCGCAATTCAACAAGACAGCGATCAACCGGCCAGTCCAATTTTGCCTGAATAAATTCTTTTTGCATCAGACCACCAGCGGTGTCTTCATCGTAGTTTAGTAGGTCTACAATGTCTTCAGCTGCTTCGTCATCTTCCATTTGGGAAATCACTTCCTGAATCTGCTCATCAGAGAGTTCTCCAAGGATATCAGCTGCATCATCTGAATCCAAATTTTCGAGCTGATCAGCAATTTCTTTGGTCGACAAAGAAGCTAGAAAGCGATCTCTAACATCCTCCTCAAGTTCCATTAGAACATCTGCCTGAACATCTTCTTCGAGCTGAAAGTAGATGTATTTTCCTTCTTCATTGCTCAGCATATCGAGGATCTCCGCAATGTCAGCGAAGTGCAAGTCAAGAATGTGTTCGCGAATCCAATGCACTTCCTGTTCCGCAATTTTATCGCGAAGTTGATCTAGGAAATCTTTGGTTAATTCGAAACGCATTTGAAAATTTTTGGCAAAGGTAGGGAATAATCTTTTAAGCCTAAATCTTGAAGTCTTTTGAACTCAAATTAAGAAATCATAAATTAAACATTAAAAAGTTGTATCAAATCCTGAATATTCTCGTAAAAGGAATTTAAAGCCAATTATAGATTTAATTTAGCACTTTACAGCAAAGTAGGATGAATTATTTTTTTGAACATCTTCTCCAAGAATTGCAGCTTCCTTTGAAGAGTCCTGTACTTGTTTTTTCATTGTTGCTCCTAATTATTTTGCTTTCTCCCATCATTCTTCGCAAAATTAGAATTCCAGCAATTATTGGTTTAATCATTTCCGGGGTAATTATCGGCCCTCACGGATTTGGATTATTGGGAAGAAAGGCAATGGACTCTCAAGGGTATTTTGACATTGAACTCTTTGCAACAATAGGGTTGTTGTATATTATGTTTATAGCTGGACTTGAGCTTGATTTGAACGAATTTAGAAAATACATTCGCAAAAGTATCACCTTTGGCGCGCTTACTTTTTTCGTTCCAATTTTACTTGGCTTTCCAATTTGCTACTATGGCCTTGGTCTTGGTCAGACAGCAAGTTGGTTAACCGCTAGTATGTTTGCCACACATACTTTAGTGGCCTACCCCATCATTAGTAAGTTTGGTTTAACTAAACATTTATCAGTTGCGATAACTGTAGGAGGGACAATTCTTACGGATACTGCGGTATTAATAATTTTAACAGTCATTTCTTCCTCGGAGGAAGGAAATCTAGATAGTGTTTTTTGGATACGATTGTTAACCTCATTGAGCATTTTTTCGATCATCATGTTTTTACTGATTCCGAAAATTGCGAGATGGTTTTTTAGTAAACTAGACAGTGAAAAAAACGCACAATATATTTTCGTGTTATCGATTGTCTTCTTCTCTGCCTTCATTGCAGAAGTAGCTGGTGTTGAACCTATTATTGGTGCGTTTGTAGCAGGATTGGTTTTGAACAGATTAATACCTCACAGTTCTATTCTAATGAATAGAGTAGAATTTATTGGCAATACTTTATTTATTCCTTTCTTTTTGATTTCAGTTGGGATGGTAGTGGATTATAAGGTCTTCTTTTCGGGAACCTGGCCCTTGATCATCGCCGCTGTTCTTACTGTATTTGCAATTTTCAGTAAATGGTTGGCAGCTTTACTAACACAATTTATATTCAAATTGTCCGGAGCCGAAAGACAAATTATTTTTGGATTAAGCTCCTCGCATGCTGCAGCAACTTTGGCAATAATTATGGTTGGGTACAATGATGGTAATGGTCTTTTAGATGTTAACATTGTAAACGGAACCGTACTATTAATTTTGTTTACTTGTCTTATAGCGTCATTTGTTACGGAAAGTGCTGGAAAAAGATTATTAATTCAAATTGCAGATCAGGGGGATGATTCAAATGAAACAAAACTGAGAAATAAACATTTGATGGTCTCTATGAATGAATTAGAAGGAAATGAATCATTACTTGATTTCGCTTTATTGATTTCAGACCCTAGAGTAATCAATCCTATTTCAGTTGTCAGTGTATATCCAAATAATGAAGACGCAGAGCGTATGATTCGCAAATCGCGAAAATCATTAGAAGATATTGTCAAGCACTTCTCTGGTCATGAAGCTAAGCTAAATACAATAGCCACAATTGACCACAATTTATCATCCGGAATTGCTCGCGTATCAAAAGAATTAGTTACCGATTTAGTAGTTCTGAATGATAGTAGGAAAATAAATTTGTTGAAAAGAATTATTGGTGATGACCGCGCACATTTAATGGATGTATGTGATAAAACAATTTTCTTTTGTCAATTGGATCACCCTTCTGTTTCTTATGATAAAATTCTTATTATTTGCCCAAAATTTGCCGAATTGGAGATGAGTTTTCCTCTCTGGGTAGAGCGAATTTTAAGGCTAGCAAAACAATTAAATCTAAAAATAGAATTATATTCAACTTTACCTACTTATGAAAAATGGTTGAAGGTTGGCGAAGCTAACAGAATGCTTGTGACTACTAAGCTTATTGAGATTGAAGAAGTTGATGACTTTTATTTGCTGCACTCCAAACGCTCTCAAGATGATGTTATAATTTTTTGTGGCGCGAGAGCAGGATCTGTTTCCTATCAGCAAGGGTTGGATTCTTTCCCTTCAAAATTAGAAAAGGGTTACCCAGACAATGATTTAATTATCATTTATCCCTCTCAACATTCCTTGGAAAACATCTTTGGCAGCTATGATGACTTTGATGGAGCGGCTATAACTAAGAGTGTTGAGGCAATCCAGAAAATTGGAAAAGAGGTTGGAAGTATTTTCAAGAAATCTTAATTAGTAGGTTTAAGGTATAGACCATAAAAGAATGAAAATAATGAAACTCCGGCCTGTGTTTCAAGTGTATCTTCCAAAACAAATGTTACAATTGCAACGAGCATGAAGACAATGGGAAAATAGTTTTGGTTTTTCCAATGAACTTTGATAAAGTAAAAGAGTATTGCCATTAAAGAAATAATCCCAAATAAGCCGAAACTCACCCAGCTTGTTAGGTAAGTGTTGTGAGCTCTAAGTCTGTATTCTTGATGAAGAGGAGAATCATCAATTGAGTATTGTTTATTAAAAGCATCTTGAACATCACCTGTCCCAACACCAAACAGCCAATTCTTTTCTATAATATGCCAGGCTGTTTTCCAGTATTCGAAACGCTGTAATAGAGAGTGCCCATTTGGATCTTCAGAATTTTGCAATTGAAATTGAATGCCTTTCCATCGCGCTAAAAGACCAGCCTCGCTTTCTTGAGGACTTGTGATTCCTTTTTCTATTGACTTAATATCGTTAAGACTTAATGTTTGAAAACCCAAAGAATCTTTTTTCAAATTCTTGGCAGTCATGTAACGCATCAAAGTAAATCGAATGGGCTGTCCTTTTAGATCTTGACCAAAGTAGTCAATAGGTGATTTTTTCCCCCATTCTGATTTAAGTTCTTTTTCGCAGAGATTAGCAAGAACAGGCTGTCCATCGATAAACGTTTCTGGTAAAAGATTATGTGAATAGGCATTGCCACTCTTTGTTTTTTGCGGCAGAGAGTTTACATCTAATGTAATCTTTGGTTTAGTAATAGGATAAATAAAGTAAGTGATGAATAAGTAGATTCCCACTAGGATTGAACCAGCTGCTATTCCTGCTAACAATTTTGAACGAAGTTGAATCCAGAAAATGATAACGGATAAAAAAATAGTAGTTAAAGCTAATACGCCAGAAATTATTTGACTAAAATAAGTGTAATAGCAAAACCAAAGGGCACAGAGACCTATAATAATTTTCCATTTTATAGTCGCTCGAGTTAATTCATACAAACAAACCCCTGCGCCAAGGGCAATAAGAATTCCATATCGGATGTGCGACCCAAATAAGGATAATTCACGGATGTCTGTATAAAGCTTATCACCAAAGAATTGGTTATAGGTGAAGAAATTAATAAGTGAAGTAAAAACAAGTCCAGCGATGAAAAAACCATTAACCAATTGCAATTGTTGACCGCAGTTGATTGGTTTCAAAGCAAAAATAAGTGGGATAATTAACAAGGTTAACTTGGTCTTTAGATCCCCGAAGCCATAGGAATAATTATCAGTCCAGGTTAATGCCAATAAATGCAGAGCAAAGAAAATGAATAATGGAATTAAGAGGCGATTTTGTTGAATACTGATTTTATGTTTTTTAAAATCTCCCTCCAGAAGTATATTCAGCACCAACAATAGCATTGAAAGTGAAAGAATAATTTTACTTGTAGATAAACCTACTGCAAATGCACAGACACCAAATAAATGAAATCGTTCGTGAAAACTGGAGCCAAATTTCCGTTGAAGCATAAGTAGAAAGTTTCTTTGCATTTGATCAAACGATCACTTTCCTAAAATAGTATTGTAACTCTTCAAATTTTTAAAAGTTTCCAGGGCCTTCAATAAAACTTCATCGGTTTTAAAGGAGTCAATTGCACGCCCTTTTTGAAAGTAATAGCGCGAAACAATTTCGTTTTCAAGCATCATTTTTATTTCCGATTTGAATTTTTCAAGATCTCGTTCTTTCGACGGAACAACTTTTGCCATTAAAGCTTCATATTCTGCTTTTGAATCTTCATAGAAACCCTCATCTTCTGCTGTTTTCTTCATTTTTTTTAACATTTCCTCCGAAGCAGTAGAATAAGTGAATTCTTCTTTCAGCACAAACTCTTTGAACTTATTATATTCGGCGTCTGTCAATGCGAATACTCCTGCTTTATCAATAGACGCAAGTTCATTGTGATATTTTGTTGCGTAATTAAAAAGAAGGTTGTTTGCATAAATCGTAGCAGTGAGTCGACTCAATTCCTTTTCTTTTAAATCAATATCAGGTTCTATGCCCCTTCCATCAATAACTTTCCTTCCATTAACTGTTTTGAATACTTTCAATAATGAATCTGCAATTTCTTTCGGTTTTTCACCGTCTTCTTTAGCATAATATTCAAGTCGTTGAACACATCTTCCCGAAGGAGTGTAATATTTGGCAATTGTCAACTTTACCTTTGATCCATATTTTAAATCATATGTTCT
>CAMATR010000140.1 GCA_945861175.1 Chitinophaga pinensis
GCCTGTTGCGACAGTACCTGCCCAAGCGCAGCGACTTGAGCGGCTTCACTCAAAAAGAACTGGACGCCATCGCTTGGAAGCTAAACACTCGGCCGCGCAAATCGCTCGGCTTCCAGTGCCCCGCTCAGTTGTTTACACCTGATGCATTCAACTTTAAGCAGCATCACGCTGCACTTTTTGCACTTGGAACTTGAAACCGCCGTTTTCTTTTTTTGCAACGAATTAACTTAAAGGAATGTCGGTAATTTCGAATGATGCAATCATATATATCGGCGAATCTAAACTTTCACGAAGATCAACCCCAGTTAGATCAAAAAGCGCTGAAACAATTGTAATTCCTTCATTATGCGCGCAATCAAAAAGCTCGGCAAGCCATTCCCAAGGCGTGTGCGCTTGCTTATATAAATCATGGAGATGTTGGCCATCCCAATGCGAACCTTTTTGCGCTTTGAACATGTCTATCTATACATAGAACGTAATTGTATCGGCGGTACGGGTTTGAAGTATGATACAAACTGCACCGGCTCTCTTAGCCGCGCGAATTGTCTCATTGGCGATATTGATATCACCGTTATGATTACCAGACATTTCAGAAATTATATAAGTTCTAACGAAAGAGAAATCAAAGTCTGCAATTTTCATATCATTTACGAAATACGTTTTTCAAAAACTCAGAAGTGACTTCGTCCAACGAATGAATTGTAAAGTCGGCTTCGTGTTTCTTATCCAAAGTTAAATCTTTAAACATTCCTGAGCGCAAGCGAATGGTTCGAAATCCTTCTTTTTTTAGATTTATAAAGTCTTTGTGAGGATTATCGGCTATGTAAACAATTGATGACGCTTTAACTTTTTCCAGCTGAACAATCTTTCGAAAACAGAACGTAGACGGCTTTGAATATTTAAGTCCGTACTGATAGGTCCGAAATGTTTTTTTGAAAAAAGGTTCAAGGCCAAGTGCCTGAATTTTTTTTAATTGAACAATTTTATTTCCATCTGTTACTAAATATTTTGACAAATGATTGAACCGCCTTAAACAAGCAGCGCCCTCTTTACTAAGTATAATCTTAGGTTCGTGCAAACGATAGATTGATAAACATTCTTTCACTCTATTTTTTGTATGCAAATCCAATTGATGAAGTACGTCGTCGAAAACTAAACCTCTGCCCTGCTCTTTCAAATTCTTTTGAAGAGATTTGTAAATTGTTTGTTCAGACACGTGCGCGAATTTGCATAAACCTTTAGCGACACTTCTCATTCCGCTCGACACGTAAGTTGATTCGTCATAAAGTGTATCGTCTAAATCAAAAACAAGAATCATAAATAAGAATCGTGTGGATGTCTGACTTGTTTGATAGACGTTGCGGAAGGATAAAATGGATAATTTCCCAACGTCTCACCAATTGCTTCCAAGTAAATCCAATAAAAAGAATCTAGTCCTGCTTGTATTGCTAAAGTTGATGCACCGCCAAAACGAGAATTGCATTCGATCACATGTACATTTCCCTTTTCATCAATCAAAGCTTGCAAATTAATGTGTCCGTAAAATTTAAAGTTCTTAATTATCTTAGAAAATACTTGTTGAAGTTTTTGATCAATAAAGGTTGATGAAATTTGAGATTCACCATTTACAACCACATCGCGTTTTCTCAAAACAATTCCTTTAATATCTCCCGAACTTGAAATATATGCATCAACACTGATCTCATTTCCGGAAACAAAGGGTTGAAAAATTGGATTAATAAAATTTTTTGCATGCTCAATTGCAGATTCTTTATCAAGATTTATTCCAATTGAAAGAGAGCCTGCTCCGTATCTTTCCTTCACTACAAAATGTGTTGCAGCACTTTCATTCGGATTGAGGTAGGAAGGAATTGCAAAAATTTCTTCTCCTTTTTCATTCGAAAATAATAACTTATCCAAACATCGATTGACACTATTAAGATCTGAAACCATCACATTAATTCCCGCTTTCAACAAATCGCTTTTTGCTTTTGAAAAATATTCCAACTCACTATCTCGCGTTGGAATAATGAGACAAATATTTTGTGATTTACAATAAGCAATTAAATCTGCAATTGGCAAATTACTTAAGCGTGGCATAACCCAAAATCCATCTGTGAAATGACTGCTCAAGCAAGCAGCATCCCTATCAGCACCAAACACCTTTATTCCTCCGTTAATTTTTATTACAGCTTTTTTTACTGCTTCAACCAACGGAACTTTTTTAGAAACACTGGTAATTAAAACATTTCCAATTTCTTTTTTCGAAACTGCCGTTGTTCTGCTATTTTCAAAGTCAATTATTTCGGGAATCACATCTTCCAAATATCTTTCAGGCAACCAGTTTGTTAGTTTTCTAAATTCTGTTGTATCAGCCTCCGATGCTTCGTATTGAAATTCCAAATCAACGTACTCGACTTTCATTTTTGGAAAATATATTTTCAATACTTCCACTACATCTTTCACTTGTCGTGAACGACCTGTTCCTAAATTTACAATTCCGACCGCATCGATACAAGCCAATTTATATAAGCCTTTTGACGTGTCTCCAGCATACATATAATCAAACCAACCTTCTTGTTTATAGACAGCAATTTTTTTATTATCTAGTAAATCTCGCACCCATCTTGAAATAACATCGCGCGAATTTTTTCCGTAACCTCTGTAAATTCTTGCGCTAATAGATGTGAATTTATCTGATTTAGTTTTGCTTAAAAAATCCAATTCGATTTCATGCGCCAATTTTGCAAGTCCGGTCAAATTTCGGGGATTGATTGGATCTGATTCTTTTAGTCTAATTGCTTTTGATTGTGGCTGATCGAAAATATAAAGTTCCTTGTTATAAATTAAATAACTTGACGCACTGACCACACGTTTGATTCCCGCAACATTGCGCATCAGTGTCATTAAATAATTACTTAAACGAATATTGTGCCAGAAAGTTTCTTCCCAATGTTCGTAGGATTCTGTTGAACGTTCGAACGTGGCAGCTAAATGAAAAAATACTTCGGGATTAAATGAATCTAATTCTTGTTGGGTGATATAATTCAAATCTCCACGACGATACATAACTTGTTTCGGATAGTTTTCTGGAATCTGAACCAAATCACCAACCATTACTATTGCTCCATCTGCAATTAACAGTTGAACCAGTTCACGCCCAATTACGCCCGCACCTCCACTTATAAAAACTCTTTTTCCATTAAGATTTAACATCATCATCTTCTTTCAATATGCTGTGTACAATTGAATCATAAAATTTTCCGTTTTCAAAAATATGTTCTCTCATTTGGCCTTCCTCTTTAAATCCATTTTCAAGCAAAATAGAAATGTGCAAATCTCTGAAAGCATAGGTTTCTGTGAACAATCGATTAAAATTCATTTCTTTAAATACCAGTTCTTTTGTCAATGAAATAAATTCAGACATCGCTTTCTTGTAATCTGAATTTATAGAAGTGATTTCCGGTTTTACCAAAAAAGACATCTCCGCTCTTTTATCTTGCCATGAAATATTTACAAGTCCTCCGTAGCCAATTACATTATCATTCTGCAAAAAACTAAAAAGGAGTTGCGTTGGTGAATCATTTAAGAACAAAGGGCTCACGACATTTTGAAAATAAAGTTGTTGTGACTCTTTTGTGATTTCCAATTTTTGTCGCAAAACATTCATTTGTGCATTTCGCAATTGACGAATTGATTCCATATCGTTTTCCCGAAGAGGAACAATGGAGAAATCCCCATTTACAAAAACGGATTTTTTTAATGATTGATAACTCATTGCTTTCTAAAAAATCCAATTATTTGACGGCCCTGATTCATTTTCGACATCGCTTCGTAGAAACCAGTTAGATCATATTTTTTCGCCGTTGCCTGTTCTAGAAATTTCTCCAAAAACATTCTAGAAGCATGTGCTTGCTTACCTAAACTTTTATCGTTGCAAAAGCCGGAATGATTGTTGATAAACAACAATTCAATCAGAAAATCCGCAATTACTTTCTCGGTCTTCCAATGCATATTTTCACGAAGCGATATTAAACTCTCTCGACTAAAATAAGCAAGATGATCCGGGTATGCTTCCCAGTGTTTTCGATTGACTTTTTGAGAATCAAACAACGCCTGTTGATAAGAGGAATAGTCATTTGTAACTTCTATAATTAACATTCCACCCTCACACGTAAGTTGCGCTGCCTTTCTCAAAAGTAAGGCCGGATCAGCCACATGTTCCAACACATTATCCAACCCAACCACATCGTATTTTATATTTTCTTACAAAAGATTTTCAATGGTTTCCCATATATTTCCTTTGATAAAAAAGTTCGTTAAATGCGAATGAATATTCTTAATTCCGAAATCGCTGAGATCAATCCCTTGTACGTTCCAACCTTTTATAAAACATAGCCGAGCGTAAAACATTCTCCACAACCAAAGTCCAACAAGTCCTTTCTTTATTCGAAAAAGAATTTAACAGTTGGGGCAGTGTAAAATCTTTCTGACCTATATTGGTATTAACATATTTTATTCTTGGTTAGACTAAGAGTGACTGTAAGATGCACTTTCGTTTTGATAATACTTGTCTTCGTAATATTGACGCAACTCTTCAACACTTGATTTTGGTTCTACCTCCCAGTATCCGTGTGTTATATTTTTTCCAAATTGATGCGCCATTTCAAACTATTCAAATACGATATACGACTGTAAAACACCAAAAGGTGAACGCTGACTTTTATATGAACTCAATCCTAAAACTTCTTGCACGGCAATCGTCTCGCCCGGAAATGCCTGAAAATTCAATTCATCAAATCCAATCACGGAGCCTTTCGTTAAATGAGGTTTGATAGCAAGTAAACATTCTTTTGTTGGCGTGTAAATATCAAAATCAAAATATGCCATTGATATGATTGTCTCCGGATGCTCTTTCAAATATGTCTTGATTGATTTGGAAGCATCGCCTTTTACAAGATGCGTAGTTTTAATGTGTGCAATTGGATTTTCGTTTTCAAGGCACTGAAGAATTTGAGACAAATAATTTTCATATCCTTTCACAACATCATAACTTCCCTTTTTTATAATCGGATTTACTCCGTCTTTTTTATCTACCGACGGAAACCCTTCAAATGTATCAAAGCCAACAATTTTTCTATTGTAATTATAAGGCTCATAAATTCCACGCATGGTTTCGAACAGGGCTAAATTTTGTCCCCAGCGAACACCAAATTCAAAAATGGAACCGTGAACACCAACTTGCTTTTGATACAATTCATTCATAAAAAGTATACGCGACAAATCCTGGCGTTTTAAAAACAATCCAAGATTCATCAACACTTCAGAATCAGGAATAGGACTGGTCTGCATCAATTTCAATAATTGACTTCTGTTGTCCAATTCTGTTTGTTTAGAACCAACAAGCACATTTACTTTTGTCGTCGATTTGTTTTCTTTTTTCATTTCCTATGCTTGTGTTTGAAGTCTGTAAATTGTTTCTGCTATATGCCAATCATTTTCTGAATCAATGTCTCTCGCTTCTAAATCAGAAACTAAAATTCCGCCTGATGCCTTGGTAAAAAAAGTCTTTTGCTCATCGAACGCTTGCGATTTAGCTATGTAATATTGACCGGCGTCGTGAAACGCTTTTGGTAAATCTTGTAAGCGTGTATTTAAATTCTCAGGCCAAAACATTTCTAAATTTCCGTTTTCATTTTTTTCAAAGAACGAAAAATCGGGTACGCAAATTCCTGAATAAAAAAACTGAATCATGCTCGCCTTTTTTACGGATAGGAAATTTAAGCTCTAGCACCCACAAATCGTAAGTG
>CAMATR010000141.1 GCA_945861175.1 Chitinophaga pinensis
CCCAATACATTTACACCTGATAACGATGATTACAATCAGATTTTTCAACCGATTTTCACCTCAGGATTTGATCCATTGGACTTTAACATGAAGATTTACAATCGTTGGGGAGCAGTCATTTATGAAACCAATGATGCGGAAATTGGTTGGGATGGTTCCTATGGTTCAAATGGCGAAGTAACGATGGTTCAGGAGGGAGTTTATACTTGGAAAATTGAGTTTAAACTATCCAAGAATGATGAACACCGCATGGTCAAAGGTCACTTGAATATTCTCAGATAAATAGAGCTTTGGTTAGCTCAACTTGCGCTGACCAAAGCCTCCTACAACATTGTACCTTAAGAAGATTTCAAATCCTCCAAATGATTTAGTTGCATTGCGCAGTTTGGATATGTTATAATCGTAAGAACAACCAACCATAAATTCTCTGTATTCAAACATTGCTTTTAGAATAATTGCGTCAGCAAAACGATTGAAAACACCACCGTAAATAGCCACAGGTTTGTAAAAGGAAGTTTTTTTAGATCCATCATTTAGTGAATACCTATAGTTGGATCCAAAAAGAATTTCCATTGAAGATGCTTGTCGGTGCACATAAACTGCAGGCATCAAGATTCCTTCAGTATTTTTGATCGCAAAAGCAGAGTTGAAAAAAGCAGAAAATCGCATGTTTAATTTTTCATTTTCAAGAAGAATATAAGAATGCATAGGTTGATTTAAATGATATGCAGAAACACCAATATTGAATCTTTTTGTAACGCGTTGGCGCATATATCCGCCGATTTTATCAAATGAATAAACCATGCCAGTACCCACACTGAAATAAGAAAAAAGGTAATTTGAAAATGATTCCTCGCCACCAATGGATGCATTATAAGCCATCCCATCATATTGATTAGGTAATTGCACTGCAGATGGATTCATGCCGCGCTGTCCGAACATTCCATAAATACCCAATCCAAGTTTACTGAGATTTCCGATTTTCAGATGATAGGCTGCATTCACACTAACTGTACTTGTGAAGATTCTTAAATCACCAGCTTTGTCATTTGAAAAATTTAGACCAGCTGCAAAGAAGGATTGATTGGTTCCTTTTTTTTCATTTAATCGGCCATCAACAGATGCTGCAATCGTTTGATATGGGGAAAAAATACTACTCCATTGATTTCTGTAATTTGCTGAAGCGTGGACTGTAGCATTTGCTCCTGCTAGCGCAGGATTTAAGGTTAATGGTGCATATTCAGGCATCGAAAAATGAATGTCTTGAGCCAAAAGACAGCTATTGAATGAGGTACTCATTATAAAGATGTTACAGAAATATTTTAGATACTTTCCCATCCTTTAATTTATCTTACTAATGAACAATTTCCTGATTTCTCTATTATTTCTTCATCCCACATAACGATTCTTAGACGATAGAAGTAAACCCCCGAATCTAATTCAAGATCTTTATAAGTGCCTTTCCAGCTAACAGTGATATCATCAGTTTGAAACACTTTTGTACCCCATCTATCATAAACCTCAAATTCATACTCATCTATACAGTCTAGTTTTAAACCACCTATTGTCAATTCTTCATTCATTAAATCACCATTTGGAGTGAACGTATTTGGAACATAGATTTCACCACATACTGGATTTACAATAACTTTTGCTAATGAATTACCTGAACAACCTAGCTCATTAAATCCTTCAACAATATAAAGAGAAGTTTCGCTTGGTGAAGCTATTGGATTTTCGCAATCTGTACAACTTAAAGTTCCACCATTTGTCCACTGGTAAATCAGCGCTCCGCTGGCTTGTAATTGGACTTCCATGCCATCCGAAATTACGGTAACAAATGGTTCTACAAAAACTGAAAATGTCCCTACTGTATCCACCTCAAATTCTTGAATAATTGAGCAGCCATTGGTGTCTGTAACGGATAAAGTTGAAATTCCAACAAGGGCATTTGACAGATTGCTTGTTGTTTCTCCCGCGGGCAACCAGGAGTATAGAAAAGGTTGGGTTCCCCCAGTTACCTCTGTTGAAATCGCTCCATAAGATAGTGCTTCGCAATCCACACTAGTAACCGCACCAAGTATTTTTAACGAGTCCGGTTGTGTAAGTATGATGGTTAACGAAGAGGTGCAACCTCCGTCATCTGTTACGGTAATAGAATAGGTTCCGGCTGAAAGATTCACAGCCGAATCTACAATAGAAACATCTGGAATCCACGAATATGAATAAGGGTCATCTCCCCCAGAAACACTTACGTTAATCTTGCCATCTTCACCCCCAGCGCAGCGTACATTCTCTTTATTTTCAATCGCAAGAGTCGGAAAATCAGATGTTGCATTCACCTCAAGGGATATTGTACCTGAAGAAATACATCCTGTATTAATGTTTATGACTGTAACATTGTAACTCCCTACAGCAACAGCGGAAAAGAGGGGTGAAGACTGGTATAATGAACCATTAATACTGTATTCATAAATAAGGGACAGTGGGGTTGTTACTTCAATTGTTCCAGTCACAATATCACAAGTAGGCTGTTGTGTGACACTTACCGTAGGGTCTGATGGATTATTTGGGAGGGCATTGATTAAAATAGGATTTGAATTTGTTGATGTACATCCATCTTGATTTGTAACGGTGAAATTGTAAGATCCTGATGGTGCTAAATTGTTAAAATTAGCTGTGCTCAAGTTTCCTGTCGTTCCTGCGCCAGATAAACTTTCTGTAATTGTGTAGCTGCCAGATGGAAGATCAGTTAATTCTACACTTCCAAATGGGGTAGTGCAGGTTGGTTGGGTAGTCGTGCCAATAATTGGAGCGGTTGGTGTTTGAGGGGGCGCTATTAATGTGACGTCTGAAGATGGAAAGGAAGTGCATGTGCCATCTGAAACTGTAAAATTATAGGTGTATCCAGCTGCAATGTCTTCAAGTGTTACCGAAGTTCCTGAACCATTGGTAATTATCCCATCAGGGTTCGTAGTAATTGTCCAATTCCCTGAAGGTAAGTCGATCAAAGAAACGCTCCCACTGGGATTTGAACAAGTAGGTTGGATTATCCCACTAATAATTGGGGGGTCGCATTGCGAAAAAGTCGAATTTATAAAAACAAGAAGCAGCAGAGACAGGATAATTTGCACATTTTTCATAATGCTGTTCGTCTATTCATTAGCAAAATCCAACTATTTTATAGCTTTCAAAGGACGAAATATATTAATTTTCCTTAAGAAATCGCCTAATTGGAGACATAAATTTTTTTAAGCTAATCTATAAATGCGCTTTATGTTTAGGATCAACACTCGATTTTCTGTATCGAAAAAAAGAAAAGCACACCGAATTTGGCCTGCTTTCCTGTGGAGTGGACTTAACTGACTTGTTTTCGAACCGGTTTGTGTTAGGATTGGAGGGGATTGTCTTGTAGAAGGGTATCAAATTAACTTGTTGATGATCTATGATTTCGCAAAAGAAATAAGATCCTGAATATCATGATTGTCAGCCTTTTTAACAGCATTTATGTAGGCTCTTCTTTTGTCGTTTTCCTTGACCAAATCGGAACTCCCCCAGGTAAAAAATGGTTCTCCATAAAGTTTTTCCATGATCAAATCGGCCATTAATCTGGAATGTCTTCCATTTCCATTAGGGAAACAATGAATACTTACCAATTCATGCTTGAATCGAACAGCCATTTCATCTGGAGAATAGGTCTTGCTGTCAAACCAAAATTTAGCGTCATCCAACAGTTGCTTGAATTGTAATGGAATTAAAAAACTCTTGATCCCTAAATTCTTTTCTGAATTTCTAAATGATCCTGCCCACTTCCATACCTCGCCATACATTCGTTTATGCAGACCTTTTACATTAAATCTATAACACGAGATAACGGGAAGGAATTTTTAGAGCATCAGTTTATTACGGATGAATATTGTGACTTCTTCTTTGCTAACCCTTATAGCCCATGGGAAAGAGGTTCGAATGAAAATCTCAACGGACTTATTCGTCAATATATTCCCAAAAGCTCAGACTTATCATCTATTAACGAGGAAGAGATACAGGAAGTTTAAAACAAAATAAACAGTAGGCCTCGAAAGCGTTTTGGGCACGAAAACCCTGTTTTTGTTATGGAAAAATTATTGTTTAACCCAGAAGTTGCATTAGTGGCTTGAATGCAGCAAAGACAAACTTTTGAAAACTAAAAACCTCGGAGAAATTTCTTCCGAGGTTTTAAATAGGGTCTGACCGATAAAAACTTTCAAACAGTATTTTTAATTATCTGACCATTAATTTTTCTGTTTTAACAACACCAGAAATCCCATAAAACAAAACTGTATAGTTGCCGGATTCAAGATTCATTGCTCGATCATTGTTCTCTATTGGATTTGTGACCAATGTTTCAATCAGGTTTCCGTTTGAATTATAAACCTCATATTTTGTGATTTCTTGGTCTACTTTAAAATTAACTATTCCATTACTTGGGTTTGGATATATTATAACACTAGGATCAGAAGAATTTTTTGGTCCAGACAAATTAGGTTTCCATATCACCCTTTGTCTGATTATAAAATCTTTTTGAGCTTGACAACCGTTGATATCTGAAACTATTAGAGAATATTTCCCCATGCCCAAATTTGTTTGATCCTCATACGTACTCTGAACGGCCGTTCCATTAATAGTTTCCCAAAGATACGTGTAATTTGGCGAACCACCCGTTACAGTTACATTTATCGCAGCATTTTGTGCGAAGGCATTAGTCATTTGATTAATTGAACTAGAAATTTGGATTGGCGTAGGTTGTGTTAAAAAAATTTCCCCACCAACTAATCCACCTGAGGCATCCGTAATTGTAACTGAATATGTTCCAGCTGCCATGTTCGTCAATGAGGAAGTCGTTGAACCATTACTCCAAATAAAAGAATATGGCTCTAATCCACCACTTGCATTAATAACAATACTTCCATTTGTGCCTCCATAGCATGTTGGGGAGGACATTTCAATTGCTGCAACTAATGGTTGTTTTTGAGCATTAATATTAGTTGAGCATAAAGTGATGATTCCTGAAAGAATTAGCATTGATACTTTCTGAATGTTTGTTTTTGTTTTCATTTTTTTAAGTTTTATTTAGTTAAAAATTATTTACGTTTAAATTCTTAAGCGAAGTAACTAACTAAAAAATGCATTTTCTTAAATTAACTAGAGTATTGCAAAACTTTCCATGTAAGCATTTAGTAAAGTCTATGTATATCTACTTAACTTGTTGCTGATTTCAATAAAAAAATAATAATAGACCGAGATTTATATCAGTGGGAAATGAAAATATAAAATAATTTAGGCTAACCAATTTATGCTTTTTATGATTTGGTCATTTTTTGAATCCATTTCTCCAATATCTTTATAAAACTATCACAAGTTCTCCTTCGACAAGTCCATTTCCCCACTTGTAAAACATGTTTCTTCATCTCATCACAAAGAAAACTGAAGTCAATGAAGAAGGAAAGAAAGGTCTTCAAGTTGAATTGGCCCGCCTCTAGAAAAAACTTGATAATGTATAAGAAAGATTACTCACTGGAGTAATTGATCAAACCTTGTGTGTGAAATTTAGAGATAAATTCCGAAGGAATATCCACCAAATTGAATTAGACAATAGTCAAAATCAGTTCTCGGACCTTAAAAAAGCAGTAGATAAGTGCATTGAGCTATCTCTAGAAGTGAAAATGCGATATTGTTTAAACAAATGTTTTAACAAAAAAATAAAAAAACCCTCTTAACTTATTGTTTATTAACTTGTTAAGAGGGTTTTTTTCGTGGTCCCA
>CAMATR010000142.1 GCA_945861175.1 Chitinophaga pinensis
TTGGATGTCTGGAGTAACTTTTTCCACTGCTTCTGCTTCAATTGTTGGCGATTCGTTACTAGCCAACAGAGATGAAATATCTTCACCCTCTTTTCCAATAATTGCCAAAATGGCGTTCACATTGGCAGCTTTTCCTTTTTCGACACCGATATGCAAAAGCACACCATCATAAAAAGACTCAAACTCCATCGTTGCCTTATCTGTTTCAATTTCAGCTAGCACTTCCCCAGAAGAAACTTTATCCCCTACTTTTTTGGTCCATTCAGCAACAACACCTTCAGTCATCGTATCGCTCAACTTCGGCATGTATATTATCTCAGCCATCTCTTGGTTTTATTTAATATCTATTATTTTTGAATAGGACAACTTAATATTCCTTAATGTAAGGATAATCAGTTTGTGTGTAGACATCGTCGTACAATTCATGTGCTTCTGGGTATGGAGACGATTCAGCAAATTCAACTGATTCTTCTACCTCTTTTTTTACCCAATCAATGATTCCCTCTATCTCGCCATCAGAAAGCCATTTATTTTCTTTTATAACTCTTAAACAATGTTGGATAGGATCTTGCTCCATCCAATCAGCTACCTCCTCTTTTGTCCGATATTTCTGTGGATCAGACATTGAATGACCCTTATAACGATATGTTCTTATATCCAATAATGTAGGTCCATCTCCACGTCTTGCTCGGTCGCAGGCCTCTTCAATCGACTCATGCACTGCTTCTGGGGACATCCCATTGACAATTTTAGAAGGCATTTCGTATGAAAGTCCAATTTTCGACAAATCCGTAACATTGGTTGTTCTTGTTACAGAAGTTCCCATCGCATAGTTGTTATTCTCAATAATAAAAATCACTGGTAATTTCCAAATCATTGCCATATTGAACGTTTCATGCAAAGCACCCTGACGCACGGCGCCATCGCCCATAGAAACAAAAGCAACATTTTCTGTACCATTGTATTTCTCAGCAAAAGCAACCCCTGCTCCCATTGCGATCTGAGCACCAACAATTCCATGTCCTCCCATGAAGTTTTTTTCTTTATCAAAAAAGTGCATTGAGCCACCTTTGCCTTTTGAACATCCTGTTGAACGTCCATAAAGCTCAGCCATTAACACACGGGGGTCAGTACCTAAAGCAATTGGATGTGCATGGTCACGATAGGCTGTCATGTGCTTATCTCCTGCTCTACAGGCACTTGCAGTTCCTGCGACAATTGCTTCTTGGCCAATGTATAAGTGACAAAAACCACCAAACTTTTGCTGTATATATAACTGGCCTGTCTTTTCCTCGAAACGACGAATAAGAAGCATGTCCTTATACCATTTTATGTAAGTCTCTTTTGAGAATTTAGTTTTACCCGATGCAGCCGCTTTTTTGGTTGTCTTGGTAGGTTGTTTCGCAGATTTTACCGCCATTTTATTGACTATTTAAATTCAAAGGACAAATATAGGAAAAACTCAAATTTGTGGCACTACCCTTTTTCAATGAATAAATATATTTTGAAATATAAATTGTTCGAAACATATCAAGCCAGAGAAAAGTATGATCAACCGGTGATTTCATATTGAAAGAAAGCTAATGATTCCAATCAATGATAGGAACTAAAATTATCAATTTCAACTACTGATTATTTATTTCAAGTTCCAAATGCCATTGGTAAAAGATCTTTAGCTGACGAAAAAACTATAACTTTCTTATTTTCACTTACTAAAAAGACTTTATAGTCACTTTTTTGTCGCATTTCAGTCTCCACCATAACTTGTCTGCATGCCCCACAAGGAGAGAGCAAAGAAGAAGAATTAAGTAGTTCCCCTTTCGCAACAATATATAGTGCTTCCACCTTTAGATTTGGAAAATTTGCTCCCGCGAAAAATAAAGCTACTCGCTCTGCGCACAATCCCGAGGGATATGCCATATTTTCTTGGTTGTTTCCTCTTACTATAGAACCATCTTCCAAAAGTACAATAGCCCCGACTTTAAACTTGCTATATGGAGCATAAGCTTGTTCACAAATGGAGTAGGCTTCTTTTATCATAGCGACATCCCTATCTTCTAAATCTTGCCAATCATCATAAAGCTCATAATCTATGTGGTGTCTGTAGTTCATCTATTATTTATTATATGCCTATCAAAAATAGCAGAATTGATTATACCTGCGAATATTTTATTCGTTTCGATTTTTTTTGAACCTAAATAAATAAGAAAACGAAAAATACGGAGCTTTAATCAACTTGAGGCTTCCAACATATTCAATTCTTTGAACATATGACTTTTCTCATTAATTTTGTGAACTAATGAATCAATACAAAAAAGTAGCTTACTACACTTTGGGGTGTAAATTAAATTTCTCTGAAACATCGACTATTGCTCGACTTTTTGGTGATGCCGGCTATGCCAAGGTAGATTTCGAAGATCGCCCAGATATCTTTATTATAAATACCTGCTCAGTAACTGAAAACGCTGATAAAAAGTGTAAACAACTTGTGAAAAAGGCAATGAATATCAATCCTGATGCTTTTGTTGCAATTGTTGGTTGTTATGCGCAGTTGAAACCTGAAGAAATTGGAAATATCCCCGGAGTAGATATTGTTTTGGGCGCAAATGAAAAGTTTAATGTGGTCAAGCACATCGAGCAGTTGGAATCAAAAAATGAAGAGGCTATCCTAGCCTATGCATCGATCAAGGAAACCAAGGAATTTATCCCTGCTTTTTCTTATGGCGATAGGACCAGATCCTTTTTAAAAGTGCAAGATGGCTGCGACTATTTTTGCACATTCTGCACAATACCACTTGCGAGAGGAAAAAGCAGAAATGCCAGCACCGAAGCAACAGTTTTACAAGCTAAAAAAATTGCGGAAACGGAAATAAAAGAAGTCGTTTTGACGGGTGTTAACATTGGTGATTTCGGTCAAGGAAACGAAAATGAAAACTTCTTTAATTTAATTAAAGAATTGGATAAAGTTGAAGGAATTGATAGGTATCGAATTTCATCGATAGAACCGAATTTATTGAGTAACAATATCATTCATTTTAGTTTGAATGAAGCAAAACGCTTTGTACCTCATTTTCATATTCCTCTTCAATCCGGAAATGACCGTCTACTCAAAGCGATGCGAAGAAAATACGATCGTAATTTGTATGCAGAACGAGTGGCTTACATAAAAAAATTACAACCGAATACTTGTATCGGTGTTGATGTAATTGTTGGATTTCCAGGAGAAACAGATGAAGAATTTTTAGATACCGTAAATTTCCTTAAGGAACTTGATATTTCCTACCTTCATGTATTCACCTACTCTGAGCGTGCAAATACCACCGCCTTAAAACTTGGTGATGCAGTACCAATGAATTTACGCAAAGAGCGAAGTAAACAACTTCACATCCTTTCTGAAAAGAAAAAACGAGCCTTTTACGAATCACAATTAGGTGCTTTGCGAACTGTTTTATTTGAGCATGAGGAGGATGAGGGTATGATGTATGGCTTTACTGAGAATTATGTGAAGGTAAAAATGCCCTATGATAAAACCCTAGTTAATACATTTTGTACTTTGAAACTCGAAACAATTGACCGCGATGGTATTGTGAAGGGAGTATTAAAGCGCTCACTTGAAGAAGCCTGCTAATTACCTAAGAAGGCACTGAATTCTAAATCTTCTTTAATACTGGTTCGTGCGCTAGCTATTCTTAATTAATTCCCAATTTAAAAATAAAACCCTCTTCATTTAAATAGTGAAGCAGTTCAGCCAAATATTAATAATTCTAACAACACTTCCACCCTCTTGTCATCTCTCGTTTACCTGGTGGGCCCTGCATTGATTCGACTCGAAAACCGAGAGATTTTAGATCCCTTTTAAGTTGACCCTTGGCGCAATAAGTTACAAAAAGACCTCCCGGTTTTAAAAGCGAGTGCATTTTATTTAAAATAGATATATCCCACATGGCTTCTTGCGCTCTTGGACCAAAAGCATCGAAGTAAATAATGTCATTAGATTCAGTTTTAGGAATATGATTTTCGATCTTTTGATGCAATTTTTGAAAGGAAAATAGTTCAGTCAATTGATGTGCTTCATTCCAGTTTAACTCATGCATTTTCAAAAATAGATTGGAAATTTTCGAGTCGACATAGGCTTCATAATTCATTTTTTTAGCCATATTGTAATCTACAGGGAATGCTTCAATTCCCGTATACTGGACCTTCTGATTTCTTGACTCACAGGACTCAAGTGTCAGAAAGGCATTTAAGCCTGATCCAAATCCCATCTCAAAAACTACGACATCTTCCCTGTTTTTAAATTCCAAAAGACCATTCTGAATGAATACATGCTTGGCTTCTTGCAGCGCTCCATGTCCCGAATGATAATTCTCATTCATTTCCGGGATATGAATAGTCATCGACCCATCTGCAGTTTTTATGACTTCACGTTTCATCCTATAAAAATAGAATTAATAATCATCAGGAATTTAATTAAGTGTGAGGATAAAAGGTGTTATCTCATTTAACCATAAAGAGTTTCCAGTTAAAGATTCTATTAACAAATGTTAATAACCACATTTAACATCTTTTTGACAAAGAAATTTTCAAGCATCATAAAAGAAGACCTTCGAATCCCTATCTTTGTTTGAATATGGAAAATCAACCTGAAAACAGCAGAAAACCCGTTTCAAGAGTACGGAATGCTTCAGTATTAGTCAACGATTTAGGGAAAATACCTCCTCAAGCAGTGGATTTAGAAATTGCCGTGCTTGGCGCAATGATGCTAGAAAAGAATGCTGTTACTGACACAATTGATATTCTAAAACCAGAGAGTTTTTACGATCCAAAACACCAGTTTATTTACAGTGCCATTCGAGAATTGTTTGGGACTTCAAGTGCAATCGATTTATTAACGGTCACTAACAAACTAAAACAAAAAGGTGAACTAGAAGCTTCTGGAGGAGCAGTCTATATTTCACAGTTGACTAGTCGCATTGCCTCCACAGCGCACGTTGAATTTCATGCTAGAATAATCTCCGAAAAATACATAAAAAGAGAATTAATCAGAATGAGTAGCGAGGTTATTCGCGATGCATATGACGATACAAACGATGTTTTCGATGTTTTAAACAAAGCAGAAAGTGAACTTTTTCAAATTGGTGAAACCAATATGGGAAAGCATGTTGATTTGATGCAGAATGTAGTGCATAAAGCTATTCAAGAAATTGAAAAAGCCTCACAGACTTCTGATGGAATCAGTGGAATTGCCACAGGATTCCGTGAATTAGATAAACTCACCTCTGGTTGGCAACGTTCTGATATGATCGTGATCGCAGCGCGTCCTGCAATGGGGAAAACTGCATTCGTCCTCTCTATGGCTCGCAATACTGCAGTCGACCACGGACATGGTGTTGCTATCTTTTCATTGGAGATGTCCTCTGTTCAGTTGGTAAAACGTTTAATTGCAAGTGAGGCAAGGTTAAGTGCTGATAAATTGCGTAAAGGTGATTTGCGCGACCATGAATTTCAACAATTACATTCACGAATTTCAAAATTAGCAACAGCTCCAATTTTTATCGATGACACCCCAGGAATTAGTGTTTTTGATCTAAGAGCCAAATGTCGTCGCTTGAAAATGCAGCATAATATTGAATTAATAATAATCGACTATTTGCAATTAATGACGGCAGGTGGAACAAAAGGTTCAGGAAATAGAGAGCAAGAAATTTCAACAATTTCTCGATCGATAAAAGAAATTGCAAAGGAATTAAATGTGCCAATTGTAGCCTTGTCTCAGCTGAGCCGATCGGT
>CAMATR010000143.1 GCA_945861175.1 Chitinophaga pinensis
TCTCCTGCGGAGCTTTCTCCATTTTTAAGCGTTTCAGTTCGAGTAAAAAACCATTTCATGAAATGCCGCGGGAAGAATAGCTAATTTTTGGGGGCGGTGGGAGAGAGAAAAACATTCAATGCGTTCAAAGGTTCAATGCGTTCAGGTCTGGCGAGACCTGAACTGTCCCTAAAAATCACATTCCTGGCATTCCCCCTCGCATACCTTTCATTTGCTTCATCATGCTCATCATGTTCTTCGGATTGCTCATCATCTTCATCATCTTTTTTGTGTCTTCAAATTGTTTCATCAATTTATTGACCTCTTGAACATTGGTTCCACTGCCGCTTGCAATGCGGTTTTTTCGCTGACCGTTAATTATCTGAGGATTAGAACGTTCTTTTGGTGTCATGGATAGAATAATAGCTTCCAAGTGTTTAAAAGCATCATCTTCAATGTCTACATCCTTCATGGCTTTCCCCATTCCTGGAATCATTCCCATTAGGTCCTTCACATTCCCCATTTTCTTAATCTGCTGCAACTGTCCAAGGAAATCGTTGAAATCAAACTGATCCTTCTGAATACGCTTCTGTAATTTACGAGCCTCTTCTTCATCAAACTGCTCTTGCGCACGTTCAACAAGGGAAACAACATCCCCCATTCCAAGAATACGATCCGCCATACGCTGAGGATAGAACACATCCAATGCATCCATCTTCTCTCCTGTTCCAACAAATTTGATCGGCTTTTCGACAATCGCTTTAATTGAAAGTGCTGCTCCTCCCCTTGTGTCACCATCAAGCTTGGTTAATACAACACCATCAAAATTAATTTTATCATTGAACGCTTTCGCAGTATTCACCGCATCTTGTCCGGTCATGGAATCAACGACGAACAATGTTTCGGTAGGCTGAATCGCTTCTTTTACTTTAGCAATTTCGGTCATCATCACCTCATCAATAGCAAGACGACCGGCAGTATCGACAATAACGACATTGAAACCTTTACCCTTAGCATGCTGAATAGCAGCTAAAGCAATTTTAACAGGATCCTTTTCTTCCTTGTTTGAATAGACTTCCACATTGAGTTGTTCACCCAATACATGCAGTTGATCAATCGCTGCAGGGCGATATACGTCACACGCTACCAACAATACCTTTTTACCTTTTTTAGTGGTAAGGTAACTTGCTAATTTCCCTGAAAAGGTTGTTTTACCCGAACCCTGAAGTCCAGACATTAAAATGATACCAGGATTTCCTTTGATATTGATCTCAGACTCATTGCCACCCATCAACTCTGCGAGCTCTTCGTGACAAATCTTGATCATCAATTGCCCGGGAGAAAGAGATGTAAGCACGTTTCTACCGAGCGCTTTCTCTTTGACAATTGTAGTGAAATCTTTTGCTGTCTTGAAATTGACATCGGCATCTAACAAAGCACGACGCACTTCTTTTAGCGTTTCCGCTACATTTATTTCAGAGATTTGTCCATGTCCTTTCAGGACTTTGAACGCTCTTTCAAACTTATCAGTAAGATTTTCAAACATCTTTTGGAAATTTAGCGTGCAAAGTTAGTTAAAAATGAGGATTAGATGAACTCAGAATAAAGACTTTTAGTCAAAAAAAGTGACCCATTTGAGTCCAAATCAATAAATCAAACCTTCTTAGTTATTTTTGATATTGAGCCTACTATTCTTGCGGCTGTATGCGAGATAGATTACTAAACCAACCAACAACCAAACTCCAAACCCAATCCAATTTGACAAGCCTAATTCACTCATCATATACAAACAACTGATTAGTCCTAACATCGGAATGAGGGAAAGATTATGAGTAACAGAATAATAGGTCAACAAAAGTGCTATAATTGCGAAAATATAGAATGGTATCTTATGTTTAAACAGATTAAATCCAGATTCATACATCACCTCTTCATTTACTTTCAGCTCTTTCAACGTTTGAACGTATTGTTTCTCATCTAAATCCATAAGATAGCTTTCCAAATCTCCATCCGCTAGCATAAAATTAGCAGAGTCACTTGCCGAAACTGCTGATTTCAATTCTTTCACTTTCGAATTCGGCAAAGAAGTCAGTAACTCTGTTGCAGCAACTAACTGGCGCTCATTAGTTAAGAAGTTTACAGTCGCTTGTTTATTCAAGGTAAATGATAAAACGATTGCAACAGCAAGCAAAACGGGCATGACATACTTTCCATTGATGTATGGCGTTTTAAATTTTCCGCGTGGAATGTCGGGCTTATTTTGAAGGATGAGCACACCGCCGCATACAACCACAAAAGCGAATAAAGTACCAATGCTGCAAAGATCTGTTACCATTGTTAAATTAAGAAACAAAGATGGCACAGCAACGACGAAACCAACGACAATCGTTGAAAAAGAAGGAGTTTTAAACTTCGGATGAATCTTTGAAAAACGCTTGGGTAAGAGTCCATCACGACTCATACTCATCCAAATACGCGGCTGTCCCATTTGGAATACCAACAAAACACTGGCCATTGCTACCACGGCACTCACCGCAATAATCCCCGACATCCAGCGCAAATCTAGTTTTTCGAAAACATAAGCCAATGGATCCCCCACATTCAACTCAGAATAATGGACCATTCCTGTTAGAACAAGCGCTATTATCACGTACAAAATGGTACAAATAATAATGGCCCACATCATACCCCGGGGTAAATCACGCTGGGGATCTTTGCACTCCTCGGCCGTTGTCGAAATAGCATCAAAACCAATGTAAGCGAAGAATACAGCAGAAACGCCTTTCAGAATCCCTTCAACACCATTGGGTGCGAAAGGATTCCAGTTGTCTGTATCCACATAAAAGACACCAACGGCAATGACAAGAAGAATAATCGCTAATTTAACTACTACCATCACATTACTTGCATTTCTTGATTCTTTCATCCCTTTGTAGACCAATGCAGTAATCAAAATAATGATGAACAAGGCTGGTAAATCAGCTACAAAATGAAATGATCCAATTGTTGGCGCAGTTGTCCAAGCAGAGTGTGCAGCTTGTATATTGGCATCCAATTGGGTCAATACTTTACCCCCTTCAACAAGGTTAAGGGCTTCATTGTATCCGTTGTATGCCGTGAAATAATCCATTTGAATCCATTGTGGCAGATTAAGATGTAAACCGTGTTCGAGCAGCCCTGTGAAATAATCACTCCACGAGATTGCAACAGTGATATTTCCAATCGCGTACTCCATTATGAGCGACCAGCCAATTATCCAGGCAATAATTTCCC
The DNA here is from genome assembly GCA_945861175.1 of Chitinophaga pinensis. GTDB lineage: Bacteria > Bacteroidota > Bacteroidia > Flavobacteriales_D > Crocinitomicaceae > M0103. Next base: position 3,253 of record CAMATR010000143.1, read on the forward strand.
CAAAAGCAACATAAGAATAGGTGTATGCGCTGCCCGAAACAGGCACCATAGATGCGAATTCGGCATAGGCGAAAGCAGCAAAACCACAAGCAATTGCAGTAAATAGAAATAAGAAAATAACTGCAGGCCCCCCATCAAAACTGGCTTTACCAATCGTACTAAAAATACCTGCTCCAATAATTGCAGCAATTCCGAATGCAGCTAAATCTTTGACGCCAAGATGTTTTCCCAATGATCCATGTAAATCAGAATTCTCTTGGTCTTTCAACTGTTGATGAATGTCATGGATGCTTTTCTTTCTAAAAAGACTCTTGTAATTCATTGGATGTTCTATCTTTAAAAATTGAATAGTTCAATGGTAAAAGTAAAAATAAAGGTCAGAGTGTCACCAATGATGTTATGAAATTTGTTGACAACCAACCATTTTTCAAACCTCATCGTTTGAACTTTTTTAATATTATGTAATTTATATATCCTAAAAAATGAAAAAGATTCTTTTACTTTCAGTACTTTTTTCAAGTTATTCTTTTGCGCAATCAGTTAGCATGAATCAGAACAATGAGCCGACTGTTGGCGATTTTAAAATCATGTATAACTGCGACTCGCTGACTGATCCTCTTGAAAATATAACAGGTACAGGAGTCACATGGAATTATTCACAGTTAGTCGGTTTTATTGGAACAAAAAACCTAGAGGTAATAGATCCCACAACTTCTCCTTATAGCTCTATTTACACGACATCAACAAGAGGTTATAGCGTTCAAGGATCTTTGACAAATTTTTATAACTCCACAAGCGGAGAAAGACAGTCACAGGGATTTGTTTTTGAGGAACCCTCTTTTGGCATTGTAATCGCTCATTTCGATATAAATGAGCAAAAAACAGTAATTTATCCGTTTGCACATGGAGATAGTTTTACCGATAATTTTGCAGGAAATCTTTCCTTTACGTTTAATGGTCTGGACCAAAACCCGCAATGTACTGGAACGTCATACGCATCAATTGATGGCCAAGGAACGCTACTACTGCCTTCATCCACAACTATTGAAAATGTCATTCGATATAAAATTGTGGATACAGTGTTTACCCAAGTATCATTCATAATTCCTTTAGACGTTGAGCTGATTCGCACCCAATACGAATATTATGACTTGACCAATAATAATCTGCCTGTGTTTACCTATTCTTCAGTTGTAATCAAACAAGCGAATTCTGCTACACCACTAGCGACACAGATTGCAATATTATCTTCAGTTGAGCCAACTATAACAAATATAATAGACACAAAAAAAGAAAATAATTTTACGTTTTACCCAAATCCTACTAATGGGGCTATAAGGCTTGCCGGGAATTTGAATAATTCTTCAGCTATTATCAGTGATATGGGTGGAAGAAGAGTCAAAGAATTCAATACACTCAATGCAGGTCAACAAATTGACATTAGCGATTTGCTTATTGGAAGTTATTTCATTACAATTTTAAGTGATGGAAATCGGACAACACAGAAACTGATTTTACATTGATCAAAAGTTATTAACCGTCCAATGTGGCGGTTTTTTTTTGATGAAAGAAAAAAGTTAAATGGGGCATGTTACCTTTATATCCGAAACTGTTATGTGCAAAAAATATTTTCATGCGGCATTTATACCTTCTTTTTATTCTTTTTACAACGACTTTAAATGCTCAAGTTAACGAGGGATTAAGTCCAGAGGAACGAGCCTATTTGTTCCATATTGTCAAGAAAAGTCCAATTCTAAATAATGAATTAGGTCGTTACCTAGATTATAAAGGTCCTCAAATATTACTTGGAAATAAGCAGGTCAATTATGATTCTGTGGAAATTTTAATTATCAATCAACCAGAAATTTTAATCATACGAAAAGAAGAAATTGCAAAATCAGCAAAAGGCCTGCTAGCAGAAGCAGCGAATAAAATGGCTGTCTGGGAATTGAACAAAGTACTAATCGCAAAAAGAGGCTCTGAAAAAGACCTACTCCCCTATGAAAAACAAAGTATACGTTTTGACACACTTTATCTTTCTATGTTGCCAACAAATGCCTTAAAGGAAAAGGATGGCAAGTTTATTATTCACCCAAAATTAGCTAGTTTACTGAACCCTAGTCTTTCTTTGGATGATAAAATTGTTTTTCTAGAAAGTCTGCGTTTTTTGGAGGACAACGATCGTTTGGTTATTATAAAAGCAATGAACTATGCCATCAATGAATATGTAAGCAAAAGAACATTTGAAATTTTCCAAACCCTTGGTGGAAAAGCTACAATCTTTGAAAATGTCCTTGTTGCTGCAGGAGATGGAAGCTCAACTGCTGGCTTGCTTGAAGAACGAGAAAAAGACGAACGAGGACGTTGGAATAAAGGTCTACCAAAAGCAATTGGACTTTTTCCTTACCAAGTTCGATTACCAAATGATGGCAACCAAAAGGCACAAAAAATTGAAGCATACAGGTTTACAAGTAGTGATTTCAAAACAGTAGGAAGCAATCGCATAACCAACCTCCATTTCGATGTTT
>CAMATR010000144.1 GCA_945861175.1 Chitinophaga pinensis
CCACAAAATTGTAATAGATTCAGGAGGAGATGCAATTGCTTTGTCGGGCACCGATCTTTTGAAGGGCGAACCTTACGATGGTATTCTTCCTCCAATGGGAGGATCAGAGCAATTATGTTACAGCAATGACAGTAAAAAAATCATTTATACTTCCAAAAAACTACAGGGAAAAGATTTTGCCTTAAGCACCAATAGCGAATTATACGAGTATGATATTCTGACTGGCATTACAAGGAATTTGACGCTGGAAAACAAGGGATACGATGTAAATCCATCCTTTTCATCCAAAGGAACATTGGCTTGGCAAAGCATGCATCGAGATGGTTTTGAGTCTGATAAAAATCACTTAAAAATAATGACTACCGATAGTAAGATAATTGATTTAACGGAAGATATCGATTTGACAGTTGGGAGTTTTTGTTGGCATCCTAATGGAAAAATAATTTATTTTATTGCACCGAAAAATGGAACAGATCAGGTGTTTGAAGTAGATATTGTTTCAAGAAAAATAAGACAATTAACAACTGGGCAATTTGATTTTGTGAGTCTTTCTGCATTTGGCGAAACAATTTATGCAGGACGTCAGTCAATGGTTGAGCCAACAGAAATATTCTCCATCAACAGCAAAAAGAATAAATTATCTCAGTTAACCGATGCCAACACGGAGTTGCTTAATAAACTAAAAATGCCAAAAATAGAAGAACGTTGGGTTCAAACTACTGATGACAAAAAAATGCTTGTATGGATGGTTTATCCCCCAGACTTTGACCCTTCCAAAAAGTACCCAGCCTTACTTTATTGCCAAGGTGGCCCGCAAAGTCAAGTTAGCCAGTTTTTTTCTTATCGTTGGAATTTAGCCCTAATGGCTTCCAAAGGTTATATTGTTGTCGCACCTAACCGCCGTGGACTTCCAGGTTTTGGTCAAGAATGGAACGACGCCATTTCGAAAGATTGGGGAGGTCAAGCAATGAAAGATTATTTAACTGCAATCGACAATGCTGCACAAGAACCTTACGTTGATGAAACGAGATTGGGGGCAGTTGGCGCATCCTATGGCGGTTATTCGGTATATCTGTTAGCTGGCATTCACGAGAATCGCTTCAAAACATTTATATCTCATTGCGGTTTGTTTAACCTAGAAAGTTGGTATGGAACAACTGAAGAATTATTTTTTGCTAATTGGGATCATGGTGGACCATACTGGCTTGACATTAATAAAGAAAATTTCCGAAAAAGCAGCCCACATAATTATGTTTCAAACTGGAATACACCAATACTAGTAATTCATGGCGGGATGGATTTCCGTGTTCCTGAAAGCGAAGGAATGCAAGCTTTTCAAGCAGCTCAGCTAAAAGGGATTAGAAGTAAATATTTATATTTTCCTACAGAAGGACATTGGGTACAAAGCCCTCAAAATAGCATTTTATGGCAGAGGGAATTTTTTGACTGGCTGGCAACTGACCTCAAACCTTAAAATTTGAGTTTTGGCTTTAAATCATTACTTTTAACCTCATTTTTTTAGAAGAACACTAATCGCATGTGGAATAGAATTGCAAATTTCATCCTAAAGAATCGTTTTTTTGTATTAGGCATTATTACATTGGTTACGGTTTATTTGGGCTACTATGCGGCGACAGGATTGCGCATGGAGAATAAATATGGTATTATTCTGCCAAAAGATTCTCCTACAACCCAAAACTATAAACTCTTCAAGGAAAGATTTGGAGAAGACGGCAGTACATTTGTTGTGGCGTTGCAAACAGATTCCCTCTTCACTAAAGAAAATTTTTTAAAATGGAAAGAACTTGGTGATTCAATTCTCCAACTGGATGGTGTAGAATCTGTTGTTTCTGAAGCTACACTTTTCAATATTAAGAACAATAAAACTGAAAATAAATTCGAGATTGAACGTGTATTTTCGGATATAACTTATCAAGAAAAATCTATTGATCAAATCAAAGCAGAAGTAAAGCGAAATCCACTTTACAATAAAGTTCTTTATAACGACTCCACGCATATAACGCTGATGATTATTGCAATGGATGAGCGTTATTTAGTGGACTTAAAAAAATCGGAAGTCATATTTGAAATTCAAAAACTCTCTGAACGATTCTGCAAAGACATGGGAGATTTGCATTTCACAGGCCTCCCGTACTTGCGAGTCGTCTTGGCAAAAAGAATCAATTCAGAGATGTTTATTTTCGTTGGAATCTCAATGCTAGTAAGCGCTTTGTTGATGTATTTCTTTTTTCGTTCGTTTCGTGCCGTTCTCATTTGCATGACAGTCGTTGGCGTTTCAGTAATTCAAGCATTAGGTTCAATAGCGATTATGGGATATAATGTATCCATCATGATGGCATTGATTCCACCGTTAATGATTGTCATTGGAATACCAAACTGCATTTACCTCTACAATAAATATCATCAGGAATTCGCTCAACACGGTAATAAAATGAAGGCCTTGAATCGTGTTGTTAGTAAAACAGGTATTGCAATGTTCCTTACAAACGTTACAACAGCTCTTGGTTTTGTTACTTTCTTATTCACTAACTCTGAGAAATTTTACGAATTCGGAATGATTTCTACAATCAACATAATGCTTTGTTATGTCCTGTCGCTTTGTCTTGTCCCAATACTCATCTCTTTTGTTCGAAATACCCCAGAAAGGCACTTAAAACATCTCGATCGAAAAATGGCGGTTGGTTTCATGAACAAATTGGTATACATCACAGCGTTTAAAAGACGATGGATATATATTATCACACTAATAATCACTATAATCAGTATTGTAGGAATGTTTAAAATTACTGTAACCGGAAACATTACAGGAGACCTTCCACAACATGACCAAATTCTCAAAGATATCAAATTCATGGAAAATAATTTCGGCGGCGCAATACCGTTCGAAGTGATGATCGACTACAAAGAAAAAGGCCGCCTTTTCGGGAAAAATACGCTGAATAAATTGGAAGAAGCACAGAATATGATGTCAAGAGATACTCTGTTCTCAAAAAGTATTTCGATTGTTGATTTCATAAAGGTGATTAACATGGCTTATTACGACAATAATCCTTCTCGTTACACAATCATCGCCAAGCGGGATAAAATGCGTCTCGCAAAATATGTCGACAATTTCAGCATAACAAACAATAACTCAGCATTTTCAATCAAAGACCTTGTGGATACTACGAATTTTATTTTACGCATCCGATCTCAAATGCGGGATGTTGGATCTTACCAAGTAGCTGATCAGGTTCAGAGGGTAAAATACAGAATTGACAGCATTATGAATCCCGATAGAAAAGCTATTGAGCGCTTGTACAATAAATTAGATGAGGGTAAAAACGAATACGCTGATTCTTTAATATCGAGTTATCCTAATATTTACAACTCCCTTACCTCAGTAATCTCAAATAACAACGAAGACCTACAATATAAGTTTGATACAGATACTGACTTAATTAAAAAATATTACTCAAAACCTGAATTTAAAGAGCAACTTCGCAAAGCTATCAATAAAGAATATTATGACGTTGTATTAACAGGAACATCTGTTGTAGCCTCTGAAGGAACCCAATACCTTGTATCTAGCTTACTATCAAGCATTCTTTTTGCAGTAATTGCTATTGCCGCATTAATGAGTTTGTTATTCTATTCCATTCGCATGGTAATTGTTTCCATGATTCCAAATCTTATTCCAATGATTTTTACAGCAGGAATTATGGGTTGGTTCAATATTCCTTTAAAACCTTCAACATTATTAATTTTCTCGATCGCACTTGGAATCACAGTTGATAATACTATACACTTTCTTGCCAAGTATAGACAAGAGCTTAAATTGAAAAGATGGGATCTCAAAGATTGTGTTGCTATTTCAATTCAAGAAACAGGATTAAGTATTATTTATACATCAGTAATCCTATTCTTTGGTTTTATGGTATTTATTTTCTCCGATTTTGGGGGAACACAGGCGCTAGGATATCTATCTGCTCTAACCTATCTGGTAGCTCTATTCACCAACCTAGTATTATTACCTTGTCTTTTACTTTCTTTAGAAAGAAGAATAACGACAAAGTCCTTCGAAGAGCCCTTATTTGAGCTTTATGATGAAGAACTCGATTTTGATTTGTTTCAATTAAAAGTTCAAACAGAAGAGCAAAAAAACAAAAAACCTGATTTATGAAGGGAATTATTTTAGCAGGTGGATCAGGAACTAGATTGCATCCATTAACCCTTGCAGTTTCTAAACAACTCATGCCAATCTATGATAAGCCGATGATTTATTATCCGCTGTCCATTTTGATGAGTGCTGGTATCCGCGAGATTTTAATAATTTCTACGCCACACGATCTTCCTCATTTTGAGAAATTACTGGGCCATGGTGATTCTCTTGGTTGTAAGTTTACTTATGCCGTGCAGGAAGTGCCAAATGGTCTTGCTCAAGCATTTGTAATTGGTGAGGATTTCATTGGTAATAATAAAGTTGCATTAATATTGGGTGACAACATCTTCTATGGTGTTGGAATGGATAATTTGTTAAAAGAAAACAATAATCCAAATGGCGGAGTGGTCTACGCTTACCATGTGAGTGACCCAGAACGCTACGGTGTAGTAGAATTCGATGAGCAAATGAATGCAATTTCTATCGAAGAAAAGCCAACCCAGCCGAAATCGAATTTTGCTGTTCCAGGACTCTACTTTTATGACAATACCGTGGTAGAAATTGCTAAAAATTTAGCCCCTTCGGCACGTGGTGAATACGAAATAACGGATATAAATGCTGAATATCTCCGCAGAGGAGAATTGAAGGTTGCAGTGCTTGATCGCGGCACCGCATGGTTAGATACGGGAACATTTAACTCACTTATGCAGGCTGGACAATTCGTTCAGGTGATTGAGGAGAGACAAGGTTTAAAAATTGGTTGTATTGAGGAAGTTGCGTATAGAAATGGTTTTATTTCTGCCAAACAACTTAAACAAATTGCAGAACCCCTTGTTAAAAGTGGGTATGGCAATTACTTAATGAATTTGATTAAAAGCGAATGAAAAAACTGGAGGATCTGACAGAATTGTTGTCTAGCGAATTAAAGCTAATTGATTTGCCAACTTCTCCATCCAATTTATACGACCCATTGCATTATTTTTTGACTCATGGAGGAAAAAGAATAAGGCCTATTCTTACTCTTCTTGGTGCTGAAATTTTTGGAGAGAATGTAAATAAAGCAATCCCTGCATCTCTAGCAGTTGAATTGTTTCACAACTTCTCACTCATTCATGATGATATTATGGATGAAGCACCTTTGCGAAGAAATAGAGAAACAGTCCATCAAAAATGGAATCAAAACATTGCTATTTTATCTGGAGATGTACTCTTTGTAAAAGCATTTCAATTGCTTGCTAAACAGGAAAATAGACACCTACAAGATTTACTGAATCTTTTTAACAAAACGGCTATTGAAGTTTGTGAAGGACAGCAAATGGATATGGATTTTGAAGCCAGAGAAGATGTTTCAATTCCCGAGTATATTGAAATGATTCGACTAAAAACTTCTGTACTTTTAGGGTGCGCATTAGAATTAGGAGCTATAATTGCAGATGCTTCAAAAAGTGATAGAGCAAATATTTATGAGTTTGGGCAGAACATCGGCATTGCTTTTCAAATTCAAGACGATATATTAGACCTTTATGCTGATCCGAAAAACTTTGGCAAACAAGTAGGTGGAGATGTTATTTCTAATAAAAAAACCCTTTTATTCCTGAAGGGTGTTGA
>CAMATR010000145.1 GCA_945861175.1 Chitinophaga pinensis
AATTGAAGAAGGCAGATTTCGTGAAGATTTATATCATCGACTAGCTGTTATATTGATTCATGTCCCTTCTTTGAATGACCGAAGGGAAGACATACCATTATTAGCAGAACATTTCTTAACGATTGTTTGTGCTGATCACGGTGTGCAAAGAAAGTCTTTTACAGATGATGCATTGTTGGCATTGCAAAAGACAGATTGGACAGGAAATATTCGAGAATTACGAAATATTGTTGAACGATTAGTGATTCTTAGCGGCGCTATGATTAATGGTGAGGACGTAAGAATATTCGCAAATCCTGGAAAGTAAATTAAGATTTTTTCTAATCAAAGTGCGTAACAATTATTCCTTAGCCTAGAAGCGGTTTACTCTTCGAGTAAGCTAGTAAATCTCTTTGCTAAAGCACCTGATGAATAAGTTTCCAAATTTTGTGCTTCATGGAAAAGGTCTTGCGATTTGAATTTTGAATAGCAAGATAAGATGTATGATTTCACTTTTTCTGTATCCTCATATCCAGCAAAAAGTCCAGCATTTGTGGATTGCATAGCAACTTCCAAATCACTATTAATTTCCCCAATAGCAAGAATAGGACGTTTAGCGCCAAGGTATTCAAAAAACTTACCTGTGAGAATACCTTTTACGTTTCCAGATCGATTTGCGATGAGCAGTAATAATTGAGTTTGGCTTTGCATTCGAATGCTTTCTTCATGGGGTACAGCCGAAATTTCTTCTAAGTAATTTGTTAATCCAGCCTTATCTACTTTTTCTAGCACATTGAAATCAACGGGACCAATTAACCGAATCTTTAGTTCCGATGCAATCGTTGAATTTTCATTGATTATTTCTTTGAGAGCATCCCATAATACTTGAGGATTTCGAGCAAAGGGCATTGATCCATAATGTGCAATAGTAAATTGCTGATCAAGTTTTATTTTTTTTGCATCGAATTCGGGGAAAATGAATCCATTGGTAATTATTTCAATTTTTCTTTTGCTAATACGTTCAAGATCTTTAGCTCCAGATTGACTTATCGTCACTACTTTATCTGCATCTTTGAGTACCATTTTTTCGAGTTTTTTATGACGATTGTCTGCCCATTTGCCCGGAAGTAGGTCCTTGTAAAAATCAATTTCTGTCCAAGGATCTCTGAAATCAGCTACCCATTGAATATGAGGATTCTTTTTTTTAAGTTTTTGAGCAATCAAATGCATGCTATGTGGAGGTCCCGTCGAGATAATTGTATCAATATTCGGATGTCTCTTTAAATAATTGCTCAGAAAACCGACACTTGGTTTTATCCAAAACACACGAGCGTCTGGAATGAATAAGTTACCTCTTACCCAAATAATGAATCGTTGAAATAAACTTCCTTTCTTTTGCTGAGTTATCCCAGAGCCTTGATTAGGGTTGTTTTTTTTTCCAAGGTATTTGTGTGGTTCGAAGATTGATTTCCGAACGATAGTCAGTTCTTTTGAAATTTCTTTATCAAGTGCAGTGTCAATAGTTGGCCAAGCAGCATTTTCTGGACAATATATGTGAAGGTTCCAGTTATTTTCTTTGAAGAATTTTGAGAACCGTAACCAACGATGAACACCTGCACCGCCCGCCGGTGGCCAATAGTAGGTAATGAGTAATGCTGACCTTTTTTTTTCCATTATTAAAGTTTCGACTTCACCTCTGATATAGCCGACGATAAGCCTGAAGGATTTTTACCCCCCGCAGTTGCAAAAAATGGTTGACCACCTCCACCGCCTTGAATGTGCCCAGAGACCTCTCGAATTAAATTGCCTGCATTTATTCCCTTCTCATTAATTACAGAGTCAGAAGCAATAATACTAAGTGTACATTTTTCACCTTCATTTCCTCCAATAACACCAACAAAATGGTCAATTTCTCCTTTTAACTGAAAAAGTATATCTTTTATTGAACCACTATCCAAAGGAATAATTGTTCCAAGGAAGTTTACGCCGTTTATAGTTTCGATTTTATTTTTCAGATCACCTTTTACGTTAAGCGCTTTTTCTTTTTGTAATTGCTCAATTTCTTTGGTCAGTTGGTTGTTCTTTGAAAGTAGATCTTCTACCGCCTTCACGATGTCCCTTGGATTGCGAAGTGTGAGTGCGATTGCATCTAGTAAAGTTGCTTTTTCTTTAAAAAATTGTTCAGCACCAGAAGATGTAATAGCCTCTATCCGTCTCACACCTGCCGCAACTGCAGATTCAGAAGTAATTTTGAATAAACCTATTTCTCTAGTAGAGGAGACATGTGTCCCTCCGCACAATTCAACAGAGTTTCCGAATTTTATGACTCGAACATTGTCGCCATATTTTTCTCCAAAAAGTGCCATTGCGCCTAATTCCTTGGCAGTGTCCATCGGCACGTTCCTTCTTTCATCCAGTGAAATATTTTCATGAATGGCAGCCGAAATCAATGCCTCAACCTTTGCTATTTCTTCATCTGTAACTTTCGAAAAGTGCGAAAAATCGAAACGTAAATTCGAAGGATTTACAAGCGATCCTTTTTGTTCCACATGGGTTCCAAGTATTTCGCGCAAAGCATGATGAAGTAAGTGGGTGGCCGAGTGGTTGCTTGCTGAAGCTACTCGCTTCGATTCATTCACAACTGCTGTAAAATTGGTAGACACATTGCTCGGTAATTTTTCACAGAGATGAATGATCAAATTATTTTCTTTTTTAGTATCAAAAACAATGATCTTTTCATCTATTGATTCTAGATATCCCGTGTCGCCTACTTGACCTCCACCTTCGGGATAGAATGGAGTTTTGTCTAGGACTAGTTGATAAAATGTTTTTTGCTTTTGGATTATCCTTCTGTATTTCAGTATTTTAACTTCTGATTGAAGCAGATCGTATCCAATGAATTCTGTCGATCCACTTATTGATATTTCTACCCAATCATCAGTTTCAATTGCAGTTGCGGTTCGTGATCTTTCTTTTTGCTTCTGTAATTCTGAATTGAAAGCTTTTTCATCAATAGAAAGTTCATTTTCACGCGCGATAAGTGATGTTAGATCGACAGGGAAACCATAGGTGTCGTACAATTCAAAGACTTCTTTTCCATCGATTTCTTCATTCATTGACTTTTTAGTCGATTCAATTATAGTGTCTATTCTTCTTAAACCTTGCTCAAGGGTTCGAAAGAAGCTTATTTCCTCCTCTCGAATAACTTTTTCAACCAAATCTTTTTGTTGAACTAATTCATTGAATGAACTGCCCATTACATTGCTTAGTATCAAAGACAAATCGCAAAGGAACGGTTCTTTTAAACCTAATGTTTGGTATCCATATCGAACAGCACGTCTCAATATGCGCCGAATAACATATCCAGCACCCGTATTAGAGGGGAGTTGGCCATCAGCAATTGAGAAAGAAATTGCGCGCACATGGTCTGAAATAACGCGAAGCGCGATATCTACTTCCTCTGATTTACCATATTCAACTTTTGCTAACTTTTCCATTCGCTGAATGAGCGTTTGAAAAAGATCGGTGTCATAATTCGAAGTTTTTCCTTGTAATGCCATTGCCAAGCGTTCTAAACCCATCCCTGTATCGACATGCGTGGCAGGAAGTGGCTCGAGAGTTCCGTCGGCTTTTCTATTGAATTGCATAAATACATTGTTCCAAATCTCGATGACCTGCGGATGGTCTAAATTTACAAGTGTTTTTCCATCAATTAGATCTCGCTCAGCTTTTGATCGCAAGTCAACATGTATCTCAGAACAAGGTCCGCAAGGACCGGTATCGCCCATTTCCCAGAAATTATCTTTTTTTGATGCAAGGATGATGCAATCTTCATCAATGTATTTTTTCCAAATAGCGTAGCTTTCGAAGTCTCTTGGTACCTTATCGAATTCATCTCCTTCGAAGACCGTAACATATAGCTTGTCTTTCGGAATCTTATAAATTTCTGTCAATAATTCCCAAGCCCAACCAATTGCATCTTCTTTGAAATAGTCTCCAAAAGACCAATTCCCGAGCATTTCAAACATTGTGTGATGGTAGGTGTCAACACCAACTTCTTCGAGGTCATTGTGTTTTCCAGAAACGCGCAAACATTTTTGCGAATTGGCGATTCTTTTATTTTTTGGAACAGCATTCCCAAGAAAGTAGTCCTTAAACTGATTCATCCCTGCGTTTGTAAACATCAAAGTAGGGTCATTTTTTACTACCATAGGTGCAGAAGGCACGATTTCGTGTCCTTTTGAAGAAAAGAAAGTGAAGAATTGCTCGCGTATTTCAGAAACAGTCATCGAAAGAGTTGAATTAAGTGTTCTATGCGCTGCAAATTTAGGGGAAATATGCGGATTGAAATCTATATTTTCATTTTGTCAGTAAATCTGCCATTTCGACATAAAAATAGGCGCTTTTTTATTCCAAATATGACATTTTATATCTGAGTGTAGTCGCATTTTCTCATGGCATAAAGATTGTCCAATGGTTTTGAGTTAAAATTGAAAATAATTTAAAACGATATGGGAAAAATAATTGGAATTGACTTAGGTACAACCAACTCATGTGTTTCAGTGATGGAAGGAAATGAGCCAGTTGTAATCGCAAACTCAGAAGGAAAGAGAACAACTCCTTCAATAGTTGCATTCATTGAAGGTGGTGAGAGAAAAGTAGGAGATCCTGCAAAACGTCAGGCTATAACTAATCCAACCAAAACAATTTCTTCAATTAAGCGCTTCATGGGTTCATCTTATGATGAAACAACAAAAGAAGCGAAGCGAGTTCCTTACGAAGTGGTTAAAGGAGATAATAATACCCCTCGTGTCAAAATTGATGATCGTCTTTACACTCCTCAAGAAATTTCTGCAATGATTCTTCAGAAAATGAAGAAAACAGCTGAAGACTATTTAGGACATGAAGTAACCGAAGCAGTTGTTACTGTTCCAGCTTATTTTAATGACTCTCAGCGCCAGGCGACTAAGGAAGCTGGTGAGATTGCAGGTTTGACAATTAAAAGAATCATTAACGAACCAACTGCTGCCGCTTTGGCTTATGGCTTGGATAAGAAAGGTATCGATCAGAAGATAGTAGTTTTCGACTTTGGTGGAGGAACACATGATGTTTCAGTTCTTGAGTTAGGTGATGGAGTTTTCGAAGTTTTGGCGACAGATGGTGATACTCACTTAGGAGGAGATGATGTAGATGAGGAAATAATTCAGTGGTTGGCAGATGAATTTAAGGCTGAAGAAGGCCTAGATTTGCGAAAAGATCCAGTGGCTTTGCAACGTTTAAAGGAAGCTGCTGAAAAAGCTAAAATTGAATTGTCTTCAACAACATCATCAGAAATTAACTTACCATACATCATGCCGGTGAACGGTATACCGAAACACCTTGTTAGAACTTTACAACGAGCAAAATTTGAGCAGCTAATTGCACAAATCGTTGAAAGAACTATCGCTCCTTGTCGTTCAGCTTTGAAAAATGCAGGATTGTCCGCTAGTGATATTGATGAGGTAATTTTAGTAGGTGGATCTACACGTATTCCGATTATTCAGGATGCAGTTCAACGTTTCTTTGGAAAGGCTCCTTCGAAAGGAGTTAATCCTGATGAAGTAGTTGCTGTAGGTGCGGCAATTCAAGGAGGAGTGTTGACTGGTGAAGTGAAGGATGTACTTCTTTTGGATGTTATACCACTTTCATTGGGAATAGAAACAATGGGTGGTGTCATGACTAAATTAATAGAGGCGAATACTACAATTCCTACGAAAAAATCAGAAGTATTCTCGACTGCCTCT
>CAMATR010000146.1 GCA_945861175.1 Chitinophaga pinensis
CATTTTACGGATGGTTTCACAGACTTCAATACCATCCATTCCTGGCATCATTACATCGAGGATAATAAGTTCTGGTTTGTATTCTTTCAATGCCGTTAGGCCCTTTTCACCATTTTCTGCTGCAAAAACTTCATATCCGTCTTTTCTTAGGTTGTAAAGTAACAACTCTCTGATATCCTCCTCATCGTCTATGACTAGTATTTTAATCATTTTTCTAAATTATTGTTCAAAAGTAGGTAAATAAAGATTAGACAATATTACCAAAAGGTTAAGTATGAATTTCTTGTTAAAAAATTGCAAAAAAATATACATCCTATCCTAAAAAAACTACTTTTGTTCAAGTAGTAGTAGGTTAGGTTGATTAGTGTAATGAGAGCCTCGGACGCCTGTCCGGGGCTCTTGTTCGTTAAAACACTTAACGAACCCTGTTTTTTTCAAGTATGAAAGTCAAAATTTTATTGGTTGAAGACGATACCAGTCTAGGGTTTGTGATTGCGGATCAGCTGCGTTCTGATGGATATAGTGTTTCTCTTTGTACAGATGGTTCGGATGGCTTTAGGCGATTTAACAGTGAGGATTTTCATCTTTGTATTTTTGATGTCATGATGCCTAAAAAAGATGGATTCTCCCTCGCAAGGGACGTTCGAAAAATAAACGAAACAATTCCAATTCTTTTTTTAACCGCAAAATCCATGATGGAGGACAAAGTTGAAGGATTCAAATCTGGAGGGGATGATTATTTGACCAAGCCATTTAGTGTTGAAGAATTACAATTGAGATTAAGTGCACTTTTAAAGAGGGTTAATATTGTGAAGAAAACAGAAGATGAACCGATTATTTTTATTGGAACATATACTTTTGATAAGCTGAATTTTAAATTAAGCCATGAGCGTTTCGATAAAATACTAACTAACAAGGAGGCACAAATACTTAAAATACTTTGTAAATTCAAGAACCAGGTGGTTCCTCGTGATATTATTTTAAATGCTGTTTGGGGACAAGATGATTATTTTGTAGGAAGAAGTTTGGATGTATTTATTACGAAGCTTAGGAAATATTTTAAAGAGGATGAGCAAATTACTATTTCAAATATTCATGGAATAGGGTTTAAACTAGAGGTTAATATATGAGCTTTATTCTTCACATCGAAACCGCAACAAAATCTTGCTCTGTAGCGCTCTCATCAAACGGAAAATTACTTGCTCTAAAAGAATTGAATTCGCTCGAATATGGACACGCAGAGAGGTTGACAGTTTTCGTACAAAATGTATTGGATGAGGCTCAAATAGCACTGAAAGATCTCTCAGCTGTTTCAGTTTCATCGGGACCAGGATCATATACAGGACTGAGGATTGGCGTATCTACGGCGAAGGGTTTTTGTTATGCCTTAAACATTCCTTTAATTGCTATAGATTCTCTCTATTCATTGGCAGAGCAGGCTTTTATAATTCACCCAGGAAAAAATCTTTGTGCTATGATTGATGCAAGAAGAATGGAGGTTTTTTCAGCTATCTACAATGATTCTTTGCAACTAATCAAACCAATTTCTGCCGATATTATTGATGAAAAAAGTTATTCAGAATTTGGTTCATTTGTCTATTTCGGTGATGGAGCTCATAAGTTAGAAGATAGCTGGGGTTTAAGGGAATTAGAAATAGACCGATCAATTTTTAGTTCTGCTATTGGACAAATAAAGGAGGCCAATAGAAAATACGTCGCGCAAGAATTCCAAGATGTTGCATATTTTGAACCTTTTTATTTAAAGGACTTTGTTTCAAAATAATTTAGAGCCTTACAAACTTCAATTCTCCCAGACGTTCAACTTGATTTTTAAAACGAATAACGAAAACAGATCTCGGTAGATTCAATAGATCAATCGGTGTTTCGTAACCATTGTCATTTAGTTTACCGTTTAATAAAACACGACCTGTTAAATCTAAAATTTCATAGCTCAATTCTGCGTTTAAATTCACCATTTTATTGATAATTGTTACACTGTTACTAGCAGGATTAGGGTAAAGTGAGAAATAAACTGGAAGACTTATATTTTCCTCTAAACCTAGATCGTAGATATCAAAATAAGCATCTAAGGAGGTGTTGTAAGTGTCTAGCGTATCGAGATAAACAGCGTTAAGAATATTTTCGATTAATGGGTTATTTCCCCAATTCGCAAAAATATACCCTGGATTCGCTTTTGCCTCTATTTTAATTGGCACACCATTAAAATAAATACCTTGCCATGGATATTCAGAAGGTTCGATGGTGCTTATATGAATTTTACCAGCACCTTCCGGATGAACGTTCAGTGTTAAATTGACTTGATTTGGGAGATCAAAATTGGAACGAATATGCTGACGAACTTGAGACGATCGAACGGACAGTTCATTTCTGAATGTTAAATGATTGTTGTAAAAGTTCATCATTTGCGATGGGATTGCATTTGGGTCCCCCCAGCGAGCATATTCCTTTTGCATCTCAATGACCGTTTGGTCAAAGAAATATTGTTCAAGTGGTAACAAGCGATTAATATGGTATTCAGTATTCATCAAGTCAGCAAATCTGTTAATGAAATAGTCTCTGAAACGATTGTTTTGAATTCCTTTTAACCAAATATTTATAAAGGGATTGTCCGGACTTTGGCCAAGTATATTCGCTATATGATCATCGTATGCGGATGACCAACCATTCGGGTTCAAACACAATTCCAAATCAATAGTGCAAAAGCGATAGCGAAAACCTGTTTTGTTGGATCGTACAATTTTTATATTGTTACCAGGCCAATCATAATTTCCCATCCAAGATTCACCAATGATATAGTCATTGTACCACTCCATATCGAAATATTGATCTGCTTGGTCCCAATAATTTGAGTTTGCTGGGTTCAATAAATTGAAATTGTTATAATTAATGTAAAATGTATCTGCCGGGGCACCGTGTACTGAGCGCAGAATAAAATTATTCCAAGCACTAAGGGATAGAATATCAGTTGAGTCGGGATCTGCCCCATCATGCACTTGGAAGTACTCTGCATCAAACTTTTCCCTCAATTCGTAAAGACCAAAATAACCACCATTAATGTAAACCGTTGTTGGCCTCCAAGCTGAGTGATAGTTATGAGTTGTTCCTGCCATAGCCTGTGTTTGATAGGCATCTTTATAAGGAAAAACAAGGTATTGATTACTTCCATTGCGTAAATAGAATCTGCTGTATAAAGTTCTTTCTTGACGAAATGGAATTATACTATCATTGATAGGACCGTCTCCTAATATATTGTTGTCTAGCTCTAACCGAAATGAGTGTTGAGGATGATAACGGCTTCCTCCCCAGCCCCCATCAACTTGCATACCGGAATTTTGACTGAAGCGCAGTTCTCTCTCCTCATTGAAATAATCTACGTAAGCAGCACGCTCCCAATCTTCACTCCAATTGTCAAAAATTCCGTTAGGTCCATATAGGTTTGAATTATCAGTTACTATAGAGATTATTGGTGTGGTATGATTAACACCTAATAAATAAGAGGCGCAAGCAGATTCACTCGGTAGTAATTCATTACTAAAACAGCGTGCCTTGATAACTGTATTCGTGAAAACAGTTATAGGCGATTCATTATAAATTGGAGAAGTTGAATTAGGTTCAGAACCATCTAGAGTATAACGTATCTGAGCAACAGCGCCATTTGGATTATCGATGGTAATAGTCAATAAGGAGTCATACAAACCTGAGGGCAAAGATAGTATTGGCTCTGATAAAAAATTTGAATAGGTAGAAGAAGTATTGTTACTTGCTCCAGGAGTCGGGATACCAAACAAAACGGCATTAGATGTCGCGTCTGGAAATCGCCCTCGACTGATATCAATTGCCTGACAGTCCACATATAAACTGCTCGAAAGGGTTCCTGATGGTTGGTATAAATAAACAAATTCTCCTGAGTTTGAAATACTGAAATTCGTGTGCTGGTAGTTATTAGGATTTACTGATTCATATGCAGTTGTAAGCGCATTCATTGAAGTCAAAACCAAATCAAAATAAATGATATCATAATTCATTGAAGGATTTGTGCTAGCTACGTCAAAGGCCAATGAATTTATATATCCGGCAACAATTCCAGCATCACTTAGCTCGCTCGCTAAAATAAGTATTTGATGGCGAGAACCCCAATACCAATTTCCATAGGGTGCTGGGTAGTCTGTTGGACTGTTTTGAATGGTACCAGTTCCGATAGTCTGACCATTCAATTGTAAATTTGGTCTCTGATTGACTGGTGTTCCATTGGTATGTGAACAGGAAGCATCACTATTATCTTGAAAAGAAAATAAAGTCGATGCAAAAGGGGTAGACGTTTGATTGAAAATTGAATTCTCAGTATATCCAGCGCCATCATAAGCACAAATGTTAATAAGCACATTTGAAAAACCATCCCAATAAAATGGTGTGCTGAAATTATGTGTGTTCCAGCCGGTTGTTGGGGTGTAATCTGTTGCTGTTAAAACATTCTGAAATCCACTTATTGGTTTGCGGTCTTTACCACTACAAAATATTGGTTTAAACTCACCGGGAACCATTTTTATAGAGGGGAAAGTCCACTTTTCTGGAAATTGAATATCATCTGTAAGCGCATAGTTAAGCAAAGAAATAGTATCGGAAGAACTATTATATAATTCAATCCAATCAGGATAGTCTAAATTTTCATCAGGTAACACTAAGTAGTTCCGGTTACTACCTTCATTGATAACGAGTTGACCGAAAACGAATAATTGAAATAAGAAACCAGTAATTAAAAGTAAAAACCTTTTAGTCATTGTTTGTATTTGTTGAGCATTTTAAATTTAATCAATTTTATTTTAGTTGAGAAAATTCTTTAAAGTTGAAATGTAGGTATCGTTGAACTCGAAGTCATTGTGGTTTAGGCCTTTTATTGCAACGAACTGACTTTTCTCATTTAATAATGCAGAAAGTTTTAAGGAGCCATCAAATGGTAATACATCGTCTTTATCGCCGTGGACAATTAATACAGGATGTTTAATTTGCTTCAAGTATTCATTCGTTTGAAATTTATATTTTAATAGAAATGACGATACGAAGGGATATCTTCGCTGCATCATATCAATAAGAGAATAATAAGGGGCGATCAAGACAAGCTTCGAAGGATTTTGCGTTGCAGTGATCATTGCTGCCGATGCTGTTCCAATTGAATAACCAATGACGATTATTGAGTCTTCGGTGTAAATCTTTTTCATTTCCAAATATGCAAAGGTTACATCCGCATAAAATTGTTTTTCATCAATCAGTTCGCCTGTACTTTTGCCAAAAGTGCGATAATCTAGTGTAAAAAAATCATACCCCAAATCTGTGTAAAATTTTGCAGGTTGTTTTTGGTTTGTAAGATTACCACTATTTCCATGCAAGAAGAAGACAAGGCCTTTTTTTTTCTTTTGATGAGTAAAACAAAGTATAGCACTTAGCCGGGTTTTATCATTCACTTTTAGTGTAATTTCTTCACCTTCCAATTGGAAATCAATCTCATAATTTGATGATAATTTTTTAGGATTGAAGATGAAACTTTCCTGCATGAAATACAGGTACGAGCTGAAAATAAAGTACAATATAGTCAACACTAAAATAAGACGCTTGAAGAATTTAAGCATAGTAAAAATTTATAGCTACCTAAAGTAGTTATTTTACAATCATCTCTTTTAAGAATTGCTTCTCATTTCCTTCTTCGACCTTTTTAATATAC
>CAMATR010000147.1 GCA_945861175.1 Chitinophaga pinensis
CATAGCCATATGGTATAAGGTCTCGAAATTATTATCAAGGAGCCATTTTTGTGCTTTATCGATACCTTCTGCTGCATTTATGAAAGCCATAAGTTGCGCGTAGCCATTGTTTAATAACCAATCCCGAGCTTCTACCTTTAAATAAATCGCGTAGGTCGCCATGGTGAGTTCCGGATACCCGTTGTCTTTTAACCAAAGTAGTAAATCATTATTTCCCTCAATTGCTTTTGCCCATGCCAAAATTATTTTCGCAGGGTAAACGATTGGCTTTAATTCAACTTTTCGAACAGCCTTGATTTTATTTTTCTTAGGCGCTAAGAAGGGAGAAGCAATTCTTTTTGAATTTTTAAACCAGTTTTTCATTCTTAATTTATTTTTGATTTTAAAAAAACCATAAGGCAACCCCAATTGCTGTAATAACGCAGATTAAATCTACAAGTAACATAGTTCCGAGGGTGTAACGAGTGTTCCTAACGTTTATAGCTCCGAAATAAACAGCAATGACATAGAATGTAGTTTCAGCGCTGCACTGAAAGATGCAACTCAAGCGCCCTGTTAAGGAATCCGGTCCATAAGTTTGCATTGCATCAATCATAAATCCGCGAGAACCGCCAGAACTAAATGGTCGCAGTATTGCAACAGGAAGTGAATCAGTAACATCTTTTGACACACCCATATAAAAGAACCCTTGAGAAATCCAGTTACTTATAACTTCAAACAATCCACTGTTGCGGAAGACAGAAATAGCAACCAGCATTCCTAATACGTATGGAAAAATTGTTACCCCAGTGCTCATTCCACTTTTCGCACCAGTAACAAAAGAATCAAATACAGTTGTTTCTTTGTCTTTAAATTTTCTTTCATTTAGAAATGAAAAGATTAAAGTAAATCCAATAATTGAAATAAGAAGTAATCCTGAAAAGTTGCCTGTGAAATAATTTTTACCGATTAGATCGAGAGAATTTATATAAAATAATAGACCGATTATAGCTGCCAAAACAGATGTAATAGATAGGAGTAATGTTGCACTTTTAAAGTTTATACGCTGCCTGATTCCTACGATTAGAAATGCGGCAATTGTTCCAATAAAAGAAGTGATGATACATGGAAGCATTACATCCGCTGGATTTGAAGCGTCTTGTGCAGCCCTATAACCGATAATTGATGTTGGTATAAGCGTCAGTCCTGCAGCATGCAAGCACATAAACATGATTTGCGCATCACTGGCTTTTTCTTTATCTGGATTAATTTCCTGCAGACTTTGCATGGCCTTCAATCCAAAAGGTGTAGCTGCTGAATCCAATCCCAAAAAATTTGCTGAGAAGTTGAGTGTCATATAGGAAATAGATTCATGCCCTTTTGGAACACTAGGAAATACTTTCACGAAAAGAGGACTTAGTCTGCGTGCTAATTTCTGAGTAGCTCCAGAATCAATTAAGAGCTGCATGATTCCGCAGAAAAAAGCAAGATAAGCGAGTAGTGGAAGAATAATATCGAAGAGGCTATTTTTACATGTTTGCAGAAGGCCATCGGATTTTTGCTTTCCACTATATACATGAACACTTTTTCCTTTCACTATATAAGTAGTGTCCGGGTCCAATTCGTTTTTATTTACAAATAAGGTTCCTTCAGGCGCTGTTTTTAATGTGTCTCGGGTTTCTTTCGGAAATTGATACAAATATTTTTCACCAATAAGGATTGGGTCATCTTTCGCGCCATTTAAAACAAAATCTACTGTATAATGCTTATTTAAAAAAAGCCCTGTAACAATGAATAGAAGAGAACTAATGAAAATAATCAGCCAAAACCTACTTAATACCATGTTACGAATATCATTGAATATTGGGAAGATTAAAAGCAGTTTTTAAAGTTTCTTTCAACAATTGATGTTGTATATTCTATTTCCTGTAATAAAAGAAAAGCAAATAGGAGAGTTTACAAGCTCAATTGTCCAATTCCTTGACGAATAATTTCTGGTACACCACCCGTGCAGTCAACGATAGTGGAGGCTTCTAGACGTCCATAACCACCATCAATAATGAAATCAACTTTTTCATCGTATTTTTCATATATGGAATAAGGATCTGCAAAATAATCCATGATTTGGTCATCTTCGTTATGTAAAGAAGTTGTTGCTATAGGATTTCCTAATTGTCTAACTAATTCTAAAACAATAGAGTTATCTGGAATTCGAATACCGATTTCTTTTTTATTTGAATCAAACAATTTTGGAATCTCGTTTGCGGCTAAAAGAATAAAAGTAAAGGGACCTGGCAAATATTGTTTTAATAATTTGAATATTGGACGATCTATTTGTTTTACATAGTCCGATAGATTAGAAATGTCTGAGCAAATGATTGAAAAATTAGCTTTATTTAATTTAACATTTTTGAGCCTAGCTAATTCATTAAGTCCCTTTTTGTTGTAAAGATCACAGCCCATGGCGTAAACAGTGTCAGTAGGGAATATTATAACCCCTCCTTTTTTCAAACTATCTAAAGCTTGTTGAATAAGTCTTTTATCAATATTATCGGGATTTATCGCTACGAGCATTTTTCTTTCTAAGAATAAATTTAACGTTTCCAAAATAGAAGAAGACCGGATTTTTCTTCTTGTAAAACTAATTTTTCACTAGATAAATCTTTTACATTATAGATTTCCGTGATTAAAGAATCATTTACATAATGTTTCATTTCTAAATGACCATCCGAAATGATATATTGACCTTTAAAACGTTCTTGGATTTTATTAACACCTGATTCAGTAATTCCTTCGTCGTTAATTTTATCATAGAAAATAAAATAGCCATTTTCCTTTAAGTTTAAAACAACTGCTGTTGGATTTTCGCCTAGATCAACCTCTTTATTCCCTTTTTGTTCTTTGAAAAGAGTCCAATTACCTGATATACTTGTTTTATCGATATTGGCTTTACAACCAAAAAGTATTAAAAGTACGAGGGGTATATAGACTTTATGCATTTTTTCGAATAAATATACTTCAATAAATTGATTCTTTGAAAATTTTGCAGGAGATTGCCCTGTGATCGCTGTAAGCTTTCTCTTGAATACTAAAATTGGACGAATTAAGATCTTTTGAATGAAAGATATAGTCAATTCTTCCCGCAGGTACTTTACCTACATAAGTGGGACCAATCCCCTTAACACATTGACGAAAGCTATCTTTTAGAAATTTATCAAATTGATTATATGAATAAGACATGGGTGTATCGTTAAAGTCACCACAAACAATTACTGGATAAGGCGAATTTTGAACGTGAGCTGCAACTTTTATGGCTTGTTCTGCGCGCTTTGGGTAGGCCACACGCAGTTTGTCAATTAGCAAGTGAAACGTTGAGGGCGGCTCTACAGTTCGTCCATCTTGGTTAGAAAAAACGGCATACTCTTCTTTTTGAAGTTTAATAGACTGCAAATGGACATTGTAAACTCTAAATGTATCTATGTTTTTTACCACATCAACATAAATGCAATAATTAAAATCATTTTCGCTTTGGGTGTCGAACATTATATCGCCTTTCGCAATGATCGGATATTTCGAAAGAATACAAACACCAAAATTCTGCCTGCCTTTTAGTTTGTGTGCATATCGTTCGTGGTAATCACGAATTTCGAGTGAATTAATAAGCGAGTCACGAGTAGCAAATGAAGTGGGGTGATCTTGGTGATAAAACTCTTGAAAGCAAGCTAAATCTGGATTTACTGACTCAATATAATTGAATATTGCATTTCTATTTGTAATGCGTTCGTCTTCATCCGAATTATAAAGCCCAAATAACCGCACGTTGTAACTTAAAATTGTTAGCGCTTTTTCATCTTTGGGCATAAATTCATTATCTGAACCTAAAGAAATAATTCGAAAATGAAGTTTTCCACCAATTAATAAAACTACTAAAGTATAGATGGCCCACTTTGATTTTACTAGTGACCAGATCACGAGTAAAACGAGTGTAATCAATAAAATTATAGGGTAGGCCAATCCGAAAAAAGGGATAATAAGCAAAGTGCTTGGATGAACAAAAGGTGCAAGGTAAGACATTAATAATCCTGATAAACAAATGATTGTACCAATCTTAAGAAAGGTTGAAAAGCGTAATATTTTCTTCAATAGATTACCCATTTTTACTTTGATCAAAAAGAAATGCTTTTTCTGTTTTAGTTAATGAATCGTAGCCTGATTTTGAAATCTTATCTAATATAAGATCAATTTTATCTTGTCTATTTTTCTTTTCATTATTGTACTCTTCATCTGTTTTAAAATCTTTACCTCTTGTAGCCCATCCTTTTTTAACCTTCAATTTTGAATTGGACGAATTAATATTTCTTAGAAATTGATTAATTCGATTCACAAAGTTTGAGAAAATACTGATAATATTTCTTTTACCGTATAAATTTTGAACGGACACCATTCCAATTACAACACCACCAAGATGCGCAAAATGAGCTGTTCCGTCATTCAATCCTAACGCTAAAACATCTGTAAGAATAAAGAAACCTGCCAAGGCAATTAGCGGCACAGGAAAAATACCAAATAATTGAACTTTAAGTCTAGGACGGTGAAAAGCCATGGCTGCGAAAATAGCCATTATTGATCCTGATGCCCCAACAATTACTGCACTTTTACCTTGCATTACTGGGAAAATGTAGTGAGCAATAACCTCAAATAAACTACCAGTTATTCCGCCAATGATATATGTTCCCCACATTCTTGATTTATCAAAAATAGATTCGAACATTTTGCCTGAGAAATAAAGAAATAGCATATTCATTGCCAGATGCCAAAAGGAGAAATGGGCAAAAATACTTGTGAATATCCCCCATGGGTGGCTAATCAATTGTGATGTATCAGTTTGAAGCGTAAAAACAGCTGATAGAATTTTATTGATTTCTAATTGAGCATCTAAACCCATAAGTCTGCCAAATACTTCTAAGATGCTTATCAATAAAAATATTGTAACGTTGAGGAAAATTAATTTAATCGTATTACCACCATATTTCAATTGGTACTTAAAATCATCAATAAAAGTTTTTTCCATCTGCATTTTACCAGAAATTGTTTCTATCTGTTCTGCGCCAAACCAAAACTAAAATTACCCCGACTATTGCGCCACCGACATGTGCTAAATGCGCCACATGATCATTTGTTGAATACAAGCTATTGTAAATTTCAAAAATTAAATAAGCGCCTATTAAATACTTTGCTTTAATTGGAATAGGTGGAAAAAGCAACATCAATTCGGTATTGGGAAATAATACTGCAAATCCCGCCATTATGCCGAATAATGCTCCAGAGGCTCCAGCCATTGAGCTAGTCGAAAGATCATAATATCGTTGCAAAGCAACTCCTTGTTCATTTGTTTGATAATTTATTTTATTTACATAGCCATTCCTAATTTTATGATTAATAATATCGATGTCGATACCGAGTTGCGATATTGTCTTTTTAAGTTCCATTAATTCCCACATTCCAATGGAATTGTAAAGAAGAAAAGCTCCTAAACCAGAAGCAAAATAGAAAATAAAAAAACGTTTCGGTCCCCAAAGCCTTTCTAAATGAGCTCCAAACATTACCAAAATAAGCATGTTGAATAGGATGTGCGTAAAATCCGACATGCTATGCATAAACATGTAGGTAATAATTTGAAAAGGTTTAAAAAGTGGAGAATTTAGGTAATGTGTTCCTAAAATAGAAGAGATGTCAATTCCTTTTC
>CAMATR010000148.1 GCA_945861175.1 Chitinophaga pinensis
CTGAATTCAGAAAAAGATTTCAGCTCCGAAAAAGTCAAAAGTAAATAAATGTATAAATCATACATTCTTTCAACCGCAGGAAGCAATTCATTTTCTGTTTTGCGGTAATCATCCTCTTTCGATTGAAAATAAGCGTAAAGAGCCTGTAATACTTTTATCCTAAGATGTCTTCTATTCAGCATTATAAAGGTAGTTTCACTTTACCGATTGCTTCTATTCGTTCTTCAGCCATTTTATTGGCAATTTTATAAACTGGAACGTTTTCAGCTTTTGATCTAACAACAATATTACCTATAGTCTGATATATCTCTTCAGCTTTATTCATTGCCCATTCTGAATTGTTACCCTTCACTTCCGAATAACAATTAATAACTCCACCAGCGTTAATTGCAAAATCAGGAGCATAAATAATTCCTTTGTTCATTACTGCCTGACCATGTACATCTTCTTGTTTCAATTGATTGTTCGCCGCGCCTGCTATTATAGAGCATTTAAGACGTGCTAATGTATCATCATTAATTGTAGCTCCCAGCGCACATGGCGCATAGATGTCCATTTCAATATCGTAGATTTCTTCTAGTCCAACAACTTTGGCTCCATAGCTTTCAGCAACCCTTTTTAATGTTGGTTCGTGGATGTCTGTTATATAAACCTCAGCACCTTCTTTGCTTAGCGATTGGACCAAATATTCTCCAACATGACCAACACCTTGCACTGCCACTTTCTTGCCGTTCAACGAATCAGTTCCAAATTGTTCTTTTGCACAAGCTTTCATGCCAACATAAACGCCATAAGCAGTAACAGGAGAAGGGTCTCCGCTTTTGCCTGGTAGTCCAACAACATGATTTGTCTCCATGTTTACCCATGACATATCTAATGGAGAAATGCCAACATCTTCAGCTGTAATATATTTTCCACCAAGACTATTTACGAACTTACCGAATCTTCTGAATAAAGCTTCTGACTTAATTGAACGAGAGTCGCCAATAATCACGGCTTTACCCCCACCTAGATTCAATCCTGAAATAGAGTTTTTGTATGTCATACCGCGAGATAAACGCAGGACATCAGTCAAAGCTTCTAACTCACTTTTGTATGCCCACATGCGTGTTCCTCCAAGTGCTGGACCCAATATAGTGTTATGAACAGCAATGATTGCTTTTAATCCCGTAGCATTATCACTGCAGAATAATAATTGCTCGTGGTTGTAATGACTCATTTGAGCAATCACAGGATTATCTGCAAGATTGGTTTCTTCGATATTCTTTACTTCAAACATATTCGGTAGGTAAATATTATAAACTTAATTCAACCTGAATATTTATTTTTGCAACGTCCGCAAAACATGGGCACAAAAATAGAAAATTAATTGTATGAAGTCGCTCAGCTATTTAAACAAATATTTCTTTAAGTACAAATGGCGATTTCTGATGGGTATTGTATTCATCATCGTTTCAAACTATTTCGGAGTACAAATGCCATTATACTTGAAAACAACAATTGATGATTTAATGCAAGGAAATACTATTAACAGTATTGAAAGCGCTCTGATTCTATCAATCAAACTTGGAGGAGTATATATGTTCTTTTCTCTTTGCAGCGGTTTTTTTCTCTTCTTGATGCGTCAAACGATCATTGTAATGTCCAGACTTATTGAATATGATTTAAAAAATGAAATCTTCGATCAATACCAAAAGCTAGATTTTCTGTTTTATAAGAAAAATAAAACGGGAGATTTAATGAATAGAATCTCTGAAGATGTTGGTCAAGTTCGAATGTATCTTGGGCCAGGTATAATGTATACATTGAACCTAATTGTCTTATTTATTCTTGTCATTATGGAAATGGTCAAAATAAGTCCATCCTTGACATTATTTGTACTACTTCCATTGCCATTCATGTCATTCATGATATATAAAGTTTCTTCTAAAATGAACCAGATGAGTATGGAAGTTCAAAAAGAACAATCTTTTATGTCAACGCTTGTTCAAGAGACTTTTTCAGGAATTAGGGTAGTTAAAGCCTACAGCAGAGAAAAAGAAGTTCATGATAAATTCAATTCTTCAGCAAAAGAATACAAGAAAAGATCGATGGCCATGATAATGGTTAATGCCCTTTTCATGCCAACAATAGTATTTTTAATTGGACTAAGTACAATATTGACTATTTACATTGGTGGATTAAAATCATATGATAGCAGCATTAGTTTGGGAGGGATTTTGGCTTTCATATTCTTCGTCAATAAATTGACTTGGCCCTTTGCAAGTATTGGTTGGGTAACATCAATTATTCAAAGGGCCTCAGCATCTCAAACCAGAATAAATGAGTTTTTGAGTTTACAACCTCAGATTATAAATCCGAGCAACAATCCATTCAAATTAATAGGTGATATAGAATTTAAAAATATTTCACTTACCTACGAAAATTCAGGGATTGAAGCATTAAAAAAGTTAAGTTTTAAGATTCATGAGGGAGAAACATTGGCTGTTATTGGCAAAACAGGGAGTGGAAAATCATCAATTATTCATTTACTCATGCGCCAATTAGACCCTACAAGCGGGCAAATTTTAATCGGTGGTGAAAAGTTAAGTGAAATAAACCTAGATGAGTACAGAGAGCAATCAGGAATAGTCACTCAAGACGTTTTCCTCTTTTCGGATACTATTTCGAACAATATTAAATTTGGAATGAAATACAATACAGTATCAAAAGAAGAATTGATAAAAGCCTCAAAACAAGCCCATGTTCATCATAACATTATTGAATTCTCAGATGAATACGAAACAATTCTTGGGGAGCGGGGTGTAAATCTTAGCGGAGGACAAAAACAACGTATAAGTATTGCAAGGGCGCTTATAAGAAATCCAAAATTACTTATTCTTGATGATTGTCTTTCGGCGGTTGATACTGAAACAGAAGAGATAATTCTTGGAAACTTAAAAGATGAACTTATTGGCAGAACGTCATTAATAGTTAGCCATAGAATTTCAACAATCCGAAATGCGGATAGAATAATAGTAATTGACCAAGGAGAATTAATTGAACAAGGCACACACAGTGAACTTATTTCAATGAATGGCACTTATTATGAAATGTACATGCGACAGCTCAATGAAGAGAATGATTAAGTTTTTATTACTAATTTGATTTCAATAAAAATAATTTCAATATTTGTTAAGTTAAAAGTTCGATACATATGGAAAATGAAAAAAATAGTGAGTTGTATTCAAAAGTGGTCAGAGCAGGAAAGCGAACCTATTTTTTTGACATAAAAGCGACGAGAGGAAATGATTTGTACATTACGCTTACTGAAAGTAAAAAAACTTTCGGTGATAACGGGAACGACAATTACGAGAAACATAAAATTTTCCTGTACAAAGAAGACTTTGAAAAATTTAAAGAAGGATTAGAGGATGTTTTAGCAAAGATTGACACAATGAAAAATAATTCAGACAGTTCTATTGAGCAAAAATCAGTTGATTCTGTCGATACTTTCACATCTGTTTCATTCGAAGATTTATAAAAAAGATTTCTGTCTTAAAATGTTTTGCATATTTCAACATATACATCGTTGATAATTTACTAAAACTTAATGGTTTTATCCTAAAGGATAGTCTTATCTTTACCGTTCAAAGAGCATCTGATGGGAAAAATAATTGCAATTGCAAATCAAAAAGGAGGGGTTGGGAAAACGACTACAGCTATCAATCTTAGTGGTTGTCTTGGTGTTTTAGAATACAAAACACTTATAGTAGATGCTGATCCACAAGCCAATGCAACTTCTGGAGTTGGATTGGATCCTAAAAACACAAAGAATATTTATGATTGTTTAATTAATGAAGTACATCCTACCGAATTGATTATTCAAACACAGAATCCAAACTTGGACATTCTTCCATCACATATTGATTTAGTGGGTGCTGAGTTGGAAATGATTAACCTTCCAAATCGAGAGCAAATGCTGAAAATGGCCTTGGAAAAAGTGCGTAATCAATATGATTTTATCATTATTGACTGCTCACCTTCCTTGGGTTTAATTACTGTCAACGCTCTTTGCGCAGCAGATTCTGTTATGATTCCAGTTCAATGTGAATATTTCGCATTAGAGGGTCTTGGGAAACTATTAAATACCATCAAGATTGTTCAAGGTCGTTTGAATCAAAATCTGGAAATTGAAGGTATTTTACTAACCATGTACGATACACGTTTGCGCCTGGCAAATCAGGTAGTAGATGAAGTAAAAACACATTTCCAAGAACTAGTTTTTGATACGGTTATCCACCGTAACACGAAACTCGGAGAAGCCCCTAGTTATGGAGAGACGATTGTTATGCACGATGCGGCGAGCAAAGGTTCTATTAACTATCTAAATTTCGCCAGAGAAATTCTTCAAAAAAATAATCTAACAAAAATCGGCAACGAGGATAAAATAATTGAAATTAACGATGAACTCTAATCCGAAAAAGCGTTCCGCCCTGGGGAAAGGTTTAAGTGCTCTATTAGAAAATACAGAAACCGACATCACATCAAAATCATCTAATGCTGGTGTGGTTGGTTCTATATCGATGTTACCAATCGAAAGCATCGAAGCAAATCCTTTCAATCCAAGAACTAACTTCGAGAAAAATGCACTTGAAGAATTAAGCCAATCTATTGCTGTGCATGGAATCATTCAACCATTAACAGTTCGGAAACTTGGTCGTGATAAATATCAGTTGATCTCAGGTGAACGCCGTTTCAGAGCTTCTCAATTAGCAGGTTTAACAGAAGTTCCAGCATATATTCGTGTAGCAAACGATCAAACGATGCTTGAAATGGCCTTGGTGGAAAATATACAACGAGAGGACCTTAATTCAATCGAAGTAGCTCTATCCTATCAGCGACTGATTGAGGAATGTAGTTTAACACAAGACCAATTGAGTCAAAAAATTGCGAAATCAAGATCAAGTATAACCAACCACATGCGTTTACTCAGATTGCCTGCAGATATTCAGGCTGCAGTTCGCGACAATGTGATTTCCATGGGACATGCAAGAGCGCTTGTTTCCGCAGGTGATGAAGCGATTCAAATGGCTATATTTTATCGAATTGTTGAAGATGGACTGTCAGTTCGCGACGCTGAAGCGCTAATTAAAGAAGGTTATGTAGAACCACGATCTGAAGATGCAGGGACAAGAAAAAACACTCCAAAAGTAAATGTAAGCGAATCTCAGTATATTTTCAAAGAACATCTGGGAGACAAACTCTCCGCAAGAGTAGATATTAAAAAGTCTACTTTAGGAGCTGGAAAAATCATTGTAAATTTCAATTCTGAAGTAGATTTAAACCGAATTATAGAAATTTTAAATCGCTGATGCGTTTCTTTCTAATTAGCTGTTCCCTATTCCATTTTCTTTGTTTATTCTCTCAAGAAGTAAATATTGAAAGGAATGAGTCAGATACTTTAACCCCACATTCTCCCAAAAAGGCTGTCATACTTTCGGCAATTCTACCTGGCGCTGGACAAGTATACAATCATATTGGTATGCCAAAAGGAAAAAAAAAGGCCGTTTGGAAAGTTCCTTTAATTTATGCAGGAATTGGAGCGACCGGTTATTTACTCGTGAATAATCAATTAACTCAAAAAGCATTAAAGAATGACTATACAAATCGGCAGAATGGAGGGGCGCCTGATGTGCGTTGGGAGCAA
>CAMATR010000149.1 GCA_945861175.1 Chitinophaga pinensis
GTCAAATCCAAAAACGACCCCAAAGAACTTAAACAAAGATACCATCTATTTTTAGTAAATTAGGCTAATCTTTACAAATTATAACAAAGTAATAGATCTCTTATTTATAATTGTTTATTACCTTTTGGTTTGACAAAACATAAATAGAATAGTAAATAATTTTTTATTCAAAGCCGCAATGACTATTTAAATGCATGCTAATCTCTTAATAATGTCGGCTTCAAACGTAAAGAAGTTTTAAAAAAAACGTGTTACTATTTTGTTAAGGAAATTCATGCTATTTTGAGCATTTACCTCTTCTTTTAAACAAAAACTTTAGTTTAATTTTGGAAATATAAATGATGATGCAGATGAGAAAAATACTTTTTATTGGTTTTATAATTTGGACCTTGCCATTAATAGCGCAGCATACTCATATGGATGTTATAAATTACGTTGTGCGGTTATCCGTTAATGATACTTCAAGTCTCATAAAGGTACATGAATCAATAGAGGTGGTCAGAGAATCTAATTCCGATTCTGTTATTCTGGATTTATCTTCTTCAATGAGGGTTGAAAAGATGCTTTTGAATGGAAAAGAAACAAGTTTTTCTCAACAAAATGAGCTCATTGTTTTAATACCAGGGAGTAACGAAGTTTTAAAATCATCGATAGATGTTTGGTATACAGGAATTCCTAAAGATGGGCTAATAATCGGAAAAAATAAATATGGAGACCGTACATTTTTCGGGGACAATTGGCCTAATAGAGCGCATAATTGGATTGCATGTAATGATCATCCTTCAGATAAGGCAACAGTTTCTTTTATCGTAAACGCACCAGAGAAATATAAAGTAGTTGCCAATGGCAATTACATTGGAAAATCTATTCAAAAAGATGGTTCCATAACATGGGAATATCGTTCAGGTGTCGTTTTACCCACGAAAGTTATGGTTGTTGGAATTGCAGAGATGACAATGAAAGATCTTGGCTTTGTAGATGGTATACCTGTTTCAAGTGCGGTTTATCCAGAAAATTCCTCTAAAAGCTTATATGATCTTGATTTGGCACCTGAAATCCTTAAATTTTACATCGATTATTTGGGGGCTTACGAATTTGAAAAGCTTTGTAATGTTCAATCCACCACAAGATATGGAGGTATGGAAAATGCAGGATGTATATTCTATGATGAAAATGCACTGAATGGGAAACGTAATTCAGAGCCTCTCATGGCGCATGAGATAGCCCATCAGTGGTTTGGGAATTCAGTTTCAGAAAGTGATTGGGATCATATATGGTTAAGTGAAGGTTTTGCAACATATATGTCGAATATATATCTAGAAAAGAAATTTGGTGAGAAACGTTTTCAGGAGCAACTTAGAATGGATAGGGAAGAAGTTATATCGTTTTACAGAAAGTACCCACATCCTCTTGTAGAGCAAAACATTACAGACATTAATAAATTACTTAATCCCAATTCTTACCAAAAAGGTGCTTGGGTATTGCACATGTTGCGAATCAAGGTTGGTGATTCTCTTTTTCAAAAGGGATTACGTGATTATTATTCAGTTTTTCGACTGTCGAATGCGGATTCCGACGATTTTAGAATATCAATGGAAGAGAGTACGGGTATCGATCTAAGCGAGTTTTTTGAGAACTGGCTTCACAAAACTGGTCATCCAGTTTTAAAAACTGTACTTGATCAAACAGGAGAGAATTCAATTTTCATCATTCGGCAATCACAAGAAGCTGTTTTTCAATTTCCTTTGAAAGTTGAATTTACAAATGAGAAGGGAGAGAATTTTATTCGTGAATTCAAAATTGTTGATCGTGAAATGTCGCTGCCAGTCGAATTAGGTGTTAAGAAAATATTCTCCTATAAATTGGATCCACAATTTGAATTATTGTTTGAAGAAATTAATTGAAAGTTAAAATATGATTTCAACTGAAGTACCTTTTTTACTTGATTTAATATCTAATTGACCATCAATCTGTTCAATTAAATTGTCAATTAATTCGAAACCTGTTCCCCTCTCAAGATAATTGTTTGGTAGTCCGATACCATTGTCAACTATTTGAATAAGAAACTTTTCTTTTTCTTGGTTTGTTATTTTTATATCAAGGTTATTTTTTTTACTATTATCGAAGGCATATTTAAAGCTATTTGTCAATATTTCATTTACGATAAGAGAGCATGGAATTGCTTTGGATATATCAATATCAATATTCCCTAATGTCGCATCAATATGTACATTTTTATCATGACCATATGTTTGACTAATATTTGAAATTAAGGTGCGCATGAAATTACTAAAGTTGACTTGGTCGTAATTCTTTGATTGGTACATCGAACTCTGCAGTGTTGCTAAAGAAAATGATTTTGAAAGAAGGTTCTCGAATAAATCTTTATGATATTTATCCTTAGATCTGTTCATTTCGCCCCGAATCAATGCTGTGATTATTGCAAGGTTGTTTTTTACACGGTGATTTATTTCATTAATTAATATTGATTTTTCATTAACTAATCTTTCAAGTTCATCACGGTATTTATTTTTGGTATTTGTTTCTAGAGTGAGGGTTAGAAGTTGAGTAAGAGCTATGGCAAAATGCTGCTCATCATTCGACCATTCGCGGGTTGTTGCAGTCTGCTCAAAACAAATAATACCTTTGAATTTTCCTCCAGAAAGGATCGGTACTTCCATCATGGATTTAATATCTAAGGGCTTTAGATAGGCCTCAACTAATTCATTATTAAAAATTTCTTTTTGTGCTTCAATTGAAATTATTATATCATTTCTTCTAATATGCCTGAAGTAAATGGGGAAAACTTCCTTGAGTAAATCATTTTCTACGTAATAATCATCTTTCAATTTGTCGTACGTGCACAGATTAACAAGTTTTGTTTCGGCATCATCCATTAACCAGGCATTAACGCGTTGAATTTTCAAAAATTGAGCAGCGCTGTAGAGTATTTTTTTTGCCATATCTAATATATTGCCATCACTAATATTTTCGCTTTTAGAAAGTCCTTCTATAACTTCAAGAAAAATCGATGATCGATTAGATGACATATACTCAATGAATTGTAATTCAGTGCAATATAAGTAAAATAATAATTCTTCACTTGAATAAGATTATTTTGCTTTTCAAATTCGATAGTTAAAAATGGCTTTTGGAATTAAAAGAAATCTTCTTTTTTGGATTAAAATGAGCCTAATTTGGAGTTTTTATGCACAGATTAGAATTATTGAAAATTCAAAAACATTGTTGATTCTACTTAAGAGTTAATACTTTAGAACAAATCATAGACTCTTGTAATACTTTGAATTGAAGCTCATCAACCTCACGAATCAATTAATTTGCCTCGATTTCGAGTAGCAATAGTTTAATATCTACGCGTCTGTTTTTTTGGCGATCTGCATTTGATTTCTCCGGATATGCAAGAGGCTCTCTGTTCGACAAACCTACATATTGCATTCGGTTTTTTGAAATTCCCCGATGCCTGAGTTCTTTAAAAACAGCTTTTGCCCTGTTTTTGGAAATACGATCATTATTTCCACAGCAAACATGACCTCGGATAACAATAGTCAGTTTTGCGTTGTTGCTTAAATAGCCGAATAAACGCTCAATTTCAGCATAACTCTCCGATTGAATTTTTGACTTACCTTCTATAAATTTGATATTTAAAAGATAAGGCACATTGTATTTAGGTTTTGCATTTGGATTCTTTGTGTCATTCCAAACTGCTACTTCCTCAATTTTGTTATTCTGCGCAATAGCAGACTTTTGCAATTCAGCTAAGGAGTCAGAAGAAATATCCGAAAAAGTTGTGTATCGAATATCTATTTTTCGCAGTTGCTTATTTAAGTTATCATCAGGTCCTAGTGCAAGAATTTTAGTGCCAGTTTGCAGATTTTTAAATGAAACTACCCCTATTGATTTTAAAATAATTTTTATTCTTTGTGAACATAAGCTGTCAACCAATGGGTTTGTTTGAGCCGAGTCTTTGAAGACATAAAATGACTGCAGAATTAAGTCTCCTCTCAAATAAGTATTGCTAAGTTTTTTAAGTTGTCTTTCTGATATTTTGTTTAAGTCTGTACTTCCATCTTTGAAATATAACGTTTTCAACTTCTCTTGGGCATTCAGTTGAAAGTTTAGCACGAATAACAGTATGTATAGCAGCTTACTTCTCAATTTTTTGACTATAAATAAGTGATAAAATTACAAAAAAAAATGCCGCCTCCTTTGGGAGACGGCATATAATTGTTCACGATGAATTGTTACTTGTATGCCTTCAAATCGCTATTTCCGTTAACGCTTATCGATTTAATTATACCAGAAAAAACAGCTTCTCCCATAGCAATAGAAATTTTATGTGCAAAAAGGAATCCATTGACTTCTTTAAAATCTTCAAAAGTAGTTGATGATTCAACAGTTTCTTCTCCTTCTTTACGAATGGAAAGTGACTTAATTTTTAACATTGATTTTACATCAAAATAATCAAATGTTTCACTAGCACCATCCATTACTTTTAAGACATAAGCGTCACCAGTCTCAATTGTTTCTATCCCAACTAATTCGTAATTCATACCTGTTTTTGAGTAATTCAATTCAGGGAATAAACCAGTTGATTTTTGTTTTGCAGCGATCTCTGCAGCAGTCAAATCTTTTTTACCGGCCTGCATACTAGATGACCCGCCCGTTGTGCCATCGAAATAAGATTTCTGAAAAGTCATCCCTTGCCCTTCCAATTTTTGTCCTTCATGATTAGGCGCAACCCAAAGATCTGTTGAACTCAAAGGAAATGGTATTTGAGCCATACTTAATTCTGTTTTCTTTTCAACTGACTTAATCTTCTTCAATTTTTTGGCAGCCACTTTTAAAGAAGTGCTTTTTGTTATTGTGAGTAAATATTTTTCAATTAATTGATCCTTGGTAATATCTGCTTTCTTAGTTTCCTTTACTGTCTCTCCAAAAGCATCAAGCATCTCGATTTTCCCATCCGAATCAAATTGTTTAAGCTTCTCAAGAATTTCTTCATTACCAACAACAATAATATTACAATTCTTAGCTGTGAAATAGGTTTGAGCCATCAAAAGAATATCGTCTTTGGAAATTGATTCAAGCCGCTTTAAATAGGATTGATAGTAATCTTTATTTAAATTATTTTTAATAATATTCAACGCAAAGCGGGCAATTGCTTGAGGGTTTTCAAGAGATCTCGCGAAACCTCCAGCCATAGATGATTTTGTTAAATTCAATTCATCATCTTTCACATAATCACCGGTTATCTTGTCTAGTTCAAAAAGAATCTGAGTTATTGCAGAATCTGTCACATCATTTCTAAAATTTCCACCAATGGACAACCAAGACCCATCTTCAGTAACATTTAATGAAGAGTAACAACCATAAGTATATGCCTTGTCCTCGCGCAAATTTTGCATCAATCGAGTTCCAAATCCACCTCCACCAAAAATTCCGTTTAAAACAGTTAAGGACAATTGATTTTGATCACCAGTGCGGATTTTAATTGGAAAAGAAACTTGAATAACAGATTGAACGGCTCCTGGTTTTTTAACGAAAATAACGCGGGTACCTTTATTAAAGGCCCCATCGTCTGCTATACTTTTAGATAATTCAACTCCTGACCAACTTGTAAAGAATATT
>CAMATR010000150.1 GCA_945861175.1 Chitinophaga pinensis
CTTCCCTATAGCATTGAAATTTGAGGCGAATAATTTGAGGTCAGATAAGCTTTTTTGTTTATCCTCTGAAGCTTGATAAGCACCTATCTCAGCAATTAGCGCTTGTTTCTTTTCCAAATTAAGATCCAATTCTTTGTCTTGATCTTGGAAATTTTTCTGCCGTGCATTAAAGAAATAATCACATGCGGCTCTGAAAGCTGTCCACAAGCGTTGCTCTTGCTTAGGGCCAGCGCTGCCAGCAGTCTTCCATTGTTTTTGCAACTTCACAAGCTGATCGGCAGTGCTTTTCCAATCAGTTGAATCTTTAATTGCTTCTGCTTTTGCCACTAATTCTGCTTTTGATTCAGCAATTTTCTTGAATCCTTGTTGAACCACCTCAAAATAGGCTTTCTTCCTTAAAAAGAAAGTGTCAGCGCAAGAACGGAAGGCCTTATAAATCTCCTCATTCTCCTTTCTTGGTCCAAAACCGATTGCTCGCCAGTCGCCCTGAAGTTTCAGCAATTTCTCAGTTAGTTGATCCCATTCTTTTACTGTATGTAATTCTTCAATTGAAGATACAAGCTCTACCGCCTCTTTTAAAATCTCTTTCTTTTTATTTATGTTTTCTTGCAAAACACTCCTTCGTTCATCATAAAAAGCATGAATTCTTTCGTAAATCTTTTTTACGTTTCCCCAATACTCCGTCTTTAAACGCTCCCACTCTTCATTGGCAACCGGGCCGATATCTTCCCATTCATTTTGAAGAACTTTCAAAGTCGTTTCTGTTTCCTTGATTGATTCATTTGCTGCCAAAACAGATAGCTTAGAAATCAATTCCTCTTTCAACTGCTGATTTCTTCGCAAATCATGATCCTTCAGTTCACGGTAGATCTTTAAATTATAGAAAAACTGCTCGATTAAACGTGAATATTCCTTCTGAATGTCATCCCGTTTTGTTCTTGGAATATCTCCAACTTTTTTCCAGTCTTCTTGTATTTCTTTGTAGGCATTTAATGCAGCACCAATATTTTCTTCCTCCTGAATGACCTTGTTTAATCGCGAAATCAATTCATTTTTCAGCTTGAGGTTTTCATTTTCCTGTGCATTTCTCAAATCAGACTGAACTTTCAGTTTGTCACGAAAACCATTGTAGAGCTCATTAAACGATTTGCGTAGAGAGCGAATGTCATTTGGCTCATATTCCTCCCCCTTTTCTGACGCTTCCAATTGAGCAATCTGATCAAGACGTTCCATTTCAATTATAGAATCATCAAAACGAGTTTTTAATTCATTGATTTCTCTGGAGACTGAAAATAGATCTTCGCTTGCAGTCAGGGCGATTAAATCTTCTACTAATTGAGTTTTTTTCATTACTTACGCAGTTTGCAACATGTCAAAGTTCGCAAGAGAAATGAATTCATCAATACGTTCTTCAATATCTTTGTGCGAAATTTCTAATAATTTTTCTGTACCGAATTTCTCAACGCAGAAAGAAGCAAGTGCGGATCCTGCAATAATAGCGCGTTTCATATTTATAAATGAAATGTCGTCCGAAGCGGCAAGATATCCAATAAATCCTCCTGCAAAAGTATCACCAGCTCCCGTTGGATCAAAAACATCCTCCAATGGCAATGCCGGCGCGAAGAAAGTGTTTTCGCCATGGAAAAGCAATGCACCATGTTCACCTTTTTTAATGATCAGGTACTTTGGGCCCATTGCGCGAATTACTTTGGATGCCTTCTTCAAAGAATATTCTCCAGACAATTGGCGGGCTTCCTCATCATTGATTATTAATACATCAACAAGAGCAAGTGTTTTTTTTAATTCATCCATTGCAATGTCGATCCAAAAGTTCATGGTGTCCATGGCAATCAATTTTGGACGTTTTTCAAGTCGCTCAATCACTGTTCTCTGAACTTGTGGGCTCAAATTTCCTAACATTAAATACTCTGCTCCTTGGTATGATGCAGGTATAATCGGGTCAAAGTGCTCGAGCACATTGAGTTCAGTGATCAATGTATCTCTAGAGTTCATATCGTTATGGTAACGTCCTGACCAAAAAAAAGTTTTTTCACCTTTTTTAATTTGTAAACCCGACAGATCAATCCCCTTTGCTGCGAAGACATCCAACATGCTTTGAGGGAAATCATCTCCAACAACAGATATTATTTTCTGGGTTTTTGAATAAAAAGATGATGAAAGCGCGATAAAAGTACCCGCTCCACCAATAATTTTATCTGTTTTACCAAAAGGTGTTTCAATCGCATCAAAGGCAACACTGCCAACAGTCACTAAACTCATGTTCATTTTTTTGAAAGGCAAAGATACAACGAAGATTTGAGGATTAAAGAATTTGCATGCCGGAAGATTCATGACAAAAATCATTCGGCAAATTAGACCCTAGACGCACTTAGAAGATATTGAACCAAAAAACGCTATATCTGTAACATTAACGAGTTAATAAGTTTAGAATGCTGATGTCAAGGCCTAGCAATGTGGTGTTAATTTTATATTTAAATGAAAAGAAGAATTCTTAAAATAGCCTATTGGTTTTTTGGGACGCTACTGGGTATCGTATTACTTATTTCTGCCAGTGTTTACATGTTCAAGGATGAAATTTGTGGATATGTTGTAGAACAGGTTAACACACATTTAAAAGCAAAGGTTAAGGTTGACGAGGTCGATCTAACATTTTGGGGATCTTTTCCAAATTTATCTGTGGACTTCAATAAAGTCTTTATCCAAGACGCATATAAAAATGCTACTTCCAAAGACACTTTGCTTTACAGTAATAGAATCCGATTGAAATTCAACCCAATGGATATTTGGGAAGAAAATTACAAGGTTCATTCCATTGAAATAGCT
Organism: Chitinophaga pinensis; assembly: GCA_945861175.1. GTDB lineage: Bacteria > Bacteroidota > Bacteroidia > Flavobacteriales_D > Crocinitomicaceae > M0103. The sequence continues at coordinate 2,845 of CAMATR010000150.1, forward strand.
CCTGGTACAATACAACTAAAAGTCAATCGTGCTGGACAAATCAATTATGACATTTTAAAAGAAACGAAAGATACTACACAAACAAAATTTGATCTTGCTTTGGAATCTGTTGATCTCGAAGATGTCCGCTTTTCATACAACAACAAAGCAACAGCTCAATATTACAAAATGTCGATTGTCGCTTTAAATCTTGAAGGGAACTTTGACCAAGATCGCTTTAGCATCGCCACAAAGACAACGCTTTTAATCAATAAAGTAAGAAGTGGTGAAATCACCCTGCTCTCAAATCAAGATGCTGAGCTTGACCTTAGCATGCAAGTGGACAAGTCGAAAGATCAGGTAAAGATTCCAAAAGCAGTCATAAAGATTGCCGGACTTCCATTTGAAGTGGCAGGATTTGTTAATCCCAAACAAACTAAATTCGAATTGCATTCGAAAGATTTTCAACTGACTGATTTAGCGAATCGTTTTGCAGTATCGGAAACGGATGAAATAGATAGATACAGTGGAGCTGGAACTGCCTATGCAGATATATTCTTTGAATCGACAAATGAACAGACAAAACCTGCGAAAATCAATTGTTTATTCGGAATCAAGGATGGTTCATTGACTGAGCCTGAGAGTAAAATCAAATTGAGTAATGTTCAGCTTGAAGGAGAATACGACAATTCGGGAGGTCCTGGAAATGAATTTTTGAATTTAAAAAAACTCAAAATCAATACACCAGGTGGACCCTTCAAAGGGCAATTGAAACTTACACAATTCGACAGCCCACGAGTCGTTGGAAATGCAGATGGAGTGTTAAATCTGAATATGCTTCATGAGTTGTTTCATTTTCCATATGTCGAAAAAGTCAACGGAAATATTAATTTATCAAGCGATTTTATTGTTCAAACAATTTCCGAAGCAGGGGTATATGATTATTCAGTAGAAAAATGCGAAGGGAATGTTCAATTGAACAATGTAGATCTTAAACTTCAAAATGATCATCGTTATTTCAATGATATGAACGGCTCACTCTATCTGCGCAATAACGAAGCTGGTGTTCACAATGTCTCACTCGACATTGGTGAATCAGACCTCAAATTTGATGGGGTTTTCAAAAATATTTTCAACTATTTCTCTGGTGATGGTCAACTAGAGGCAGATGTCGAAATTAGAGGAAACTATATCGATATACAAGATCTTGGCACCACTACAAAGGAGGAGAAAATTCAGGATGCAAGAGAATTTGTTCTTCCAAATGACGTTGGCGGGACAATGTATACAGAAGTGGGTGAGATTAAATATGAAAATCACCGTTTTAAGAATGTTTCAGGTAAAATGGAAATGAAAAACCGCAGGATCTTTTTTCCAAATATTTCTCTTCGAAACGCGGATGCAGATATTTTAGGAAGTCTCGAAATCGAGGAACGATCCGCTGAAATCTTTCATGTTACCGCAGAAGTGCAATCAGAAAGTTTAAAGTTCAAGTCACTTTTTAAAGAATGGGATAATTTCAATCAATCTGTTATAGGGGAAGAAAATATATACGGGAAAGCACAATCTAGAGTATACTTTCAAGCACCCTTTGACCTCCGGTCTGGTATTCTATCAAATGCAATCAAATCTCAAGTTTATTTGAAAATTACAGATGGTAGACTTAAAAATGTAGATGCTTTCAAATCTATTATAGAAAGCTTACAGACGAACTCCGCAAAAATGGTTATCGGTAAAGAAAATATTGCTCAATTGGATAAAAAACTAATGGATCTAAGATTTGAAACTTTAGAAAACACATTTGTGATTGAAAACGGAAAATTGACGATTCCTGAAATGATGATTCACACTTCTGCTCTAGATATCGAAACTTCAGGCACACATACTTTTGATAACATAATTGATTATCGTTTTGCTTTTCGTTTTCGCGATTTAAAAGAAGTGAAACGTACCACAGAGTTCGGAATTGAAATAGATGACGGGACAGGTATGAAGGTTTACATGCGCATGTATGGTAATATTGACGACCCTACTATTTTATGGGATAAATCTTCGCGTAAGGAACAATTGAAAGACGATCTTAAACAGGAGAAAGAAACAGTAAAATCAATGCTTAAAAGTGAGTTTGGATTATTCAAAAGCGATTCGGCTATAAAATCTTACAATCAAAAAGAAGGTCCCAAAGAAGTATTAAAAGTAGAATTTGGACCTGCAAAAACCGAAGAGCCTTTAGAAGAGAAAAAGATTAAAAAAGATTCTAAGCTTAAGAATACTCTGAAAAACTGGAAAGAAGAGGCTGATAAAGATAAACAGGAGAAGATTGAATTTGATTAAGTTTGATTTATTCAAAGTGTTTTCAGGTCAACCTTGATTTCCGAGCATTTGAAAATTCTTTAGAGCAATAAAAAAGGATATCAAATTGACATCCTTTTTTATTGAATCTATTTTTTGAATTGTTACTTATGCAGCAATCTGTTTCTTTTCTTTATTTTGCTTGGCCGATAAATTTACCGTCTGCACCATACATAGCCATACATTTAGCTTTCTCTTTTGGTGAACAGCCTTTGTCATCGCACATTTTAGCGCATTCACTTTTTGACATTTTAGAACATTCAGACATGTCACATTTAGAAATTGCTTTGGCATCCATCTTCGCTTTGTAAGCTCCTGATTTAGCACAATCTGCAGTATTCATTCCTGCACAATTTTCCATTTTACATTTGCCATTATCTGTGACGGCTCCGGATTCATTTTTATCTGCATGTCCGCTACCTAAAATTGGTGCA
>CAMATR010000151.1 GCA_945861175.1 Chitinophaga pinensis
AATCAAAACATTCTTGCTCGATGGAGATAATATGCGTTTAGGACTAAACAAAGACTTGGACTTTAGTGAAAATGCCAGGAGTGAAAATATCAGACGTATTGGCGAAGTGGCCAATTTAATGGTTGATGCAGGAATTGTTACGTTAGCAGCTTTTGTTTCTCCATTTGAAAAAGACAGAAAGCTCGTAAAAAATATTATTGGTGAAGAAAAATACATTGAAATTTATGTGAGCACACCTCTAGAGAAATGTATAAATAGAGATGTCAAAGGGTTGTATAAAAAAGCTTTGAAAGGAGAAATTAAAGATTTTACGGGAGTCTCTTCACCTTATCAGATTCCTACTGAAGCTGATCTAATTATTGATACAACAGAAAAAGAATTAAGTGATTGCCTTGAAATAATTATGGCCGTTGTCACAAAAAAATTAGGCTGATGCAAGAAGAATTAGAAATTGCAATCCAAGCCGCATTGAAAGCCGGTAAAGCTATAATGGCAATCTATGACAATGAAGATTTTGGCATTGAATTTAAAAGTGATAATAGCCCTCTGACACGCGCAGATCTTGCTTCACATGCAATCATTATAGAAGAATTAACAAGGACTTCTATACCAGTTTTATCAGAAGAGGGGAGGTCAATCCCATTTGAAGAAAGAAAAAACTGGTCAAAACTTTGGATTGTTGATCCAATTGATGGAACGAAAGAATTTATCAAAAAGAATGGTGAATTTACTGTTAATATTGCGCTAGTAGAAAACGGTGAACCTATTGCTGGCGTAATATATGTCCCTGTAACGGGGGAGATTTTTTTCGCTTCCAAATTCATAGGAGCCAAAAAATCCACTATCAGAAGCTCATTTCCAACTGCTCAGTCAGTTATAGAGAATTCTATTAATCTTCCACAAATAAAAATGAATAAAGAATATACTGTTGTTGCAAGTAGGTCACATATGAATCCAGAAACAGAATCTTACATTGCCGAATTACATTCAAAACATGGAAAAATAAGTATAATATCCAAAGGAAGCTCTCTTAAATTATGCTTGGTCGCAGAGGGAATAGCGGACTGTTACCCAAGATTTGCTCCAACAATGGAATGGGACATTGCTGCTGGTCATGCAATCTGCAAATACGCTGGATTCAACGTAATAGATCAACAAACGATGAAAGAAATGATTTATAACCGAGAAGAATTATTGAACAACTGGTTTATCGTTCAGTAATCAATTTAGTTTGTACTTTTTAAAGAAAGCCTCCCAATTCCAAACAAAATTGACCATTACCTCATCCATTCTTTTCAAGAAAAGCGGATTAGGCGCTTGCATTCTTCTGAAATACTCATCTTGGAATTGATTCAATTTGTATTTGTAAAAAATAGACTTGGACATTCCGTAAACCATATTTTTACTAGGATGATTTACTTTCGACATAAAACTTTGGTATTCACGAATCATTTTTGTGAAATCTAGTTCTGACATGGCGTAAATCTTAGAAAGCTTTTCAAAAATAAGTCTTTCAACCCTTGCTGCTTGATTAGCATCAAAGGTGGCTTCGAGATAAGAAAGATTGCCAACAATCACAATTAAACCAAATTCACCCTCATCTTTACAATCAATCTCTGGAGAAGTTACAAAAGCCACATCTTCGTTAATTAACTGCGCTACCTCCTTAAATCCATTGTCGACTGTGTCAAAAATGGCATTTATAAAAATATTAGCCACCTGATTGTCCGATAGTTTTCGTTTCAGAATAGTACCAAGCATCGTTAATCTTCTGTTTAAATAGTTAACACAAATTTAAATCCTCAACAGAGGCTTTTCATCTTATGAATCAATTGGTTTTCAACCAAGTTTTCAACAAAAAAAATTGTTGAAAACAGATCAGAAATTCATTTAAAGCATAAATAAATTTAAGGAAAAAATAATATCTTGACTCATTGTAAACTATAATTTAACATTTAAAAAGAAGAAGGAGAGAATTAAGTTCTAAATAAGCAAAGGAAAATAAATCTAAAAAAAGGACTTAATAAGTTTAGCTTTAAAGTAATGCATTGAGTGAAATTGTATATTAATCACCGAAAAATCTCAATTATTGGCTCACCTGTCATTGAACCACTTCTCTGAATATTCAAAATATTTGTAAGTGTTGGAGCAATGTCTATAATATCTGTTTTTCTGAACACCTCCTGTTTCGGTATACCTTTCCCATACCAGAGTAATGGTACATGAGTGTCATAATTAAAAGCAGAACCATGACTTGTGCCTTTATGAGCATCTGGAACATCTAACGTTTTAGCTAAGTAACCTGATTCCAAGATAAAAATTACATCTCCACTTTCAGCGGGGTGATATCCCTTCCGAATCATATCTCGCCATTCATCGTCAACCCCAGAATTTAGCAATTCAGCAGCTGTAAAAACTCGTTTTACGTGGTCCCATGTTCGTATATCTTCTGCTATAAATTCACTTACATCAGAAATAAGCAGTTTTTTCTTTGAAATAGCCTCGCGATCTAAATAAATATTCAAATTGTATTGTCCAATTATAAAATCATCTCCATATTTTGATTTGACTTTATTTTTTAATTCAATCATTCGCTCATTTAAAAAGAAATACCCTCCCGGTAAATTTCTATCTTTTAATTCTTGGGGAACTGGAACCACTGCATGATCAGCAGTTAAAAAAAGTACAAACTCATTTTTACCCACTTTCTTTTCTAAATTGAGGATCAATCTTTCCAATTCTTTATCCAATCTCAAGTATACATCTTCAAGCTCAACCGAATAAGGACCAAATGCATGGCCAACAATGTCAGGCGTTGAATAACTAATACACAACATGTCTGTTTGTCCATCTTTACCCAAATTTTCACTTTCAATTGAGTTCAATGCAAAATCTGTTAAAAATGTATTGGCGAACGGAGTAATTGTAAAAAGTTCATAGTTTGGTTTCCCACCGCACATTTCTTTCAAATTATATGGAAATGTCGGTGTTTTTTTTCCCGATAAAGTTATTTCATAGGGCGAATTATCCGGCCCACACTCTTTATAACTAGACAAATCGTACAATGTATTCCATGTTTGCTCTAAATAATGGTCGACTTGTTTTTGACTATTAAAATTTGTAACCCAATCTGGTAATTTCTCTTTAAAATAACTGCTAGTTATAAATTGTCCTGTTGCATAATCAAACCAATATGATCCATCGCTTAAATGACCCCCAGGTAATATTGCTCCACGATCCTTTATTGACATCGAAATAACCTTTGAAACTGGGTAAGTCAGTTTCAATTGATCAGTAATTGTTGTCGTCTTCAAATGAATAGGCGAACACAGTCCTTCTTCTGATAAAGTTCCAATTGACTTCACGGTAAAGTCATCAACACAATTGACCAACCCATTCGCATCTCTATCAAACCAGTCATTAGCAACAATCCCATGATTTCCTGGTGTTGTTCCAGTGTAAATAGAAGCATGACCAGGGCCAGTAAAAGTAGGCACAAAATTGAACCTTGCGTTTCGGCAATTAGTGCCGTTTTCCATTAATTTCAGGAACCCTTTTTTACTAAATCTTTCTTGAAAACGATATAAATAATCATAACACATTTGATCCACTACTATTCCGACCACCAGTTTAGGTTTTTTTTGCGATTGAGCATTTACTGCAGAGAAAATGAACAATGCTATAACAAGGAGAATTAAGTGTCTCATAATTTTTTTTAGTAAAAATAACGAAACAAAAATCTCTATTGAGTTTCTTCGCTTTAACTTTGAAAAAAAATTAAACAATGCTCGGCCTAAAACTATCGACAGACCCAAGATGGGTAAATATTGTCGAAAAGAATATTGAAGAAATTCTGATTGACCATGCTTTTTGTGAACAAAAGGCTGCAAGTAATGCTATTTCAATGATAATACAATACCCCCATTATTCTGATCTTGTTGAAGCAATGACCTTAATTTGCCAAGAAGAAATGGAGCATTTCAAAATGGTTCATGATAAATTAATAGAGCGTGGGTACAAATTAGGATTTGAACGAAAAGATCCTTATGTGAATGATCTCGCCTTGTATCTTAAAAAAACAAAAACTCAAAGCTCTAAAAAAGGATTTTTTGTTAATCAAATGTTATTTGCAGCAATGATTGAGGCAAGAAGCTGTGAACGTTTCAAAATACTATCAGAAGAGATCAATGACGAGGATTTACGGACATTCTATAGAAGTCTAATGGAAAGTGAAGCGAGGCATTATACAACTTTCCTAGGATTTGCAAGAAAGTATGGTGAGGGTATCGACATAGATAAATGCTGGCAACAGTTCCTAGACTTCGAGTCGTCTCTTATGGATAAATATGGTAAAAATGAAACCATGCACGGATAGCCGCACATGGTTCAAAATTTCAGTATTTATTTTACATCAAAGCCAATCTGTATCTTTTAGGCAAACCATCTACATATGTGGTCAAGTAATAAACGCCACTTGAAACTTCCGGCATTTTAACTTCTAATTTAGTTCCAATAGCATTCGCTTTGTAAATAAGTTTCCCATTAATATCTGCAATTTCTACTGAGCCATTTATCTCTAGACCACTTATGACAAATATTCCTTCATTTGGATTCGGATAAATTTGAATTGTTGAATTCTCATCTTCACCCAAAGACAAACATTCATCAACTGTTATGGCCACGGATGCAGAATCTTGACAACCATTTCCATCCGTATAACTTGCAATCACATACCAAGTTCCGATGCCTGCAAAAGAAGAAGCAGGATCAAATGAAGTACCGTTGACACCTGGGCCGTATAAAAGAGATCCAGTAGGCGTTGGTAACAATGTGACCAATCCCGAATATACACATACTGTATTATCAGCATCAGAGGTGATTAAACTGACTGAAGGTACTGCATTAACTGTGATGTAATCCGTCATTGTTTGCGTGTCCGAACCTGCAGAATTTGTAACAGTCAATGAAACGGTATAGATACCTGAAGTTGCATAAGTATGTGAAGGAGACTGATCTATTGAGGTAGTACCATCTCCAAAATCCCAAGACCAACTTGTCGGTAAATTTGTTGAGAAATCATTAAAAAGAATTGAATTTCCGAGGCAAGTAATTGTTTGAGAAGATGAGAACGATGCCTCAGGTGCAGTAACTGGACCAGTCTCGTTGTACATTATTTTGAATTCATCGAAATAGAATCCGTCAGCAGTTGTTCCGCCATCGGATTGAAATTTGAATCTTACTTTTATTGACTGACCAAGATAATCACTCAAATTAATTTCATCCAACACCCATAATGACTGTGTGCCTTCATAGACAGGTTGATTATTGGGCTGCACACTCCCGTTCGCACTTGTCCCCAGGACAGTGTAATTGGTGCATTGTCCAATCCAAGTTGTTCCACCATCCGTTGAAACTTGAAACTGCACATAATCATAATCAGTTTCGAGTGCCCAATTAGCATAATAACTAATCATCGCAGCCGTAGCATTTGTTAGATCAATTGTTGGAACATAAGCATAGGTCTTTGACGAATTGTTTGAATAATTCCCTGTTTGACCTTCAGTAAATGACTTTGTTGCAGATACATATGTCGAAGTTGTCGTCGTCC
>CAMATR010000152.1 GCA_945861175.1 Chitinophaga pinensis
TCAAGCATCTCTAATGCTGGTTATGCTTTATTAGCTTTGTTAGTAGTGAAAGGTGATTTTCTTTCAAATGTAAAGAATATCGAATACCTCTGGTTTTATCTTTTAGGTTATGGTTTTGCAGTAATTTCTTTAATCATTATATCACTCACGATTTCAAATGAAAGTGATGATCTTGAAGGATTTAGAGGGATAGGAAGGAAAAATCCTATCATAGGTATTTTTGCAACACTTGGTATACTCTCATTAGCTGGAGTTCCTCCATTGGCAGGGTTTTTTGGGAAGTACATGGTTTTTTCACATGCCTTTAAACAATATCCTGAGTTAGTCATAGTAGCGATAATAAATTCTGGTATTGGAATTTATTATTATTTAAAGATGCTAATGACGTTTCTTGCAACCGATTCAGTGAATGAAGTTGAAGTGCCTAGCCCAACTAAATTGCAATATTGTGTTTTAGTTGTTTGTGCGTTAGCTCTAATTGCTGGCCCATTTGTTTTTATTTAAAACGGATTGAATTAAAAGTGTAGGCTGCTATTGCAGCCTTTTTTGTTTTATTGATGTAAACAAAATCTTTCTAAAAATAAATCACCGATTAGAAAGGATATGCAGAAGATTTTAAATCAATAGATGGAAGGGAATTTTAATGGTTCTGCTTCATGCATTATAGCGTATGATTTTTCTACAATATCATCGATACTTGGCTTAGAGAAATAGTCGCCATCCGTACCATATGCTGGACGGTGATCTTTTGCGCTCAAAGTTTCCGGCGCTGAATCCAAATGATAATAACCTTTTTGTTCAACAAGTATCTTATCAAGCATATAAGCGGTAGCTCCGCTACTTACATCTTCGTCAACAATTAATAGTCTGTTTGTTTTCTTCAAAGAATCCTTTATGATATGATTAATATCAAAAGGCAGAAGTGTTTGGACATCAATCAATTCTACCTCAATTCCCATTTCTAATAATTGCTTGCAAGCAATCTCACACATGTTGAATGTAGATCCATAAGAGACCATGGTTAAATCTTTTCCTAATAGTAATATTTCAGGAATACCCAAAGGTTCTTTGAATTCTCCTATATTAATAGGCATTAATTCTTTTGTTCTATAACCATTTAAAGGTTCAATTACCAATGCTGGCTCGTCTGATTCCATCAGTAGGTTGTAAAATCCTGCAGCTTTTGTCATGTTTCGCGGCACACATACATAAATCCCTCGAAGTGCATTAACAATCATTCCCATGGGTGAACCACTATGCCAAATACCTTCAAGTCGGTGTCCTCTTGTGCTTATAATTAGAGGTGCTTTTTGGCCACCTTTTGTTCTATACTGCAGCGTTGCCAAATCATCTGAAAGAACCTGAATAGCATAAAGTAGATAATCTAGGTATTGAATCTCGGCTATCGGTCTTAGTCCGCGCATTGCCATGCCAATTCCTTGACCTATAATGGTACACTCTCGAATTCCTGTGTCAGTAACTCGCAATACTCCATAGAGTTCTTGCAATCCCTCTAATGTTTGATTAACACCCCCTATCTTGCCTGCATCTTCTCCAAAAACTAGCGCTTCGGGGTATTTATCAAATATTTTTTTGTAATTCTCTCGTAAAATAATTCGACCATCTTCCATTGCGTTCGAACCGTCGTATTCAGCTTTTATGGGTTGAATTTTTAAAGCTGCTTGTTTTGATCCTGAATGAAGGAGGGAACTGTATCGGTCAAAATTACGATCTTGTTTTGATGTAATCCAAGCTGAAAGAGCTGCTTTTGAGCTAGTCTTTTCCGCTCGTAACATTCGAAGTACTTTTCTCGCTGCAGACATAACATCTTTACGAATAGGTTCAAATGCTTTTTCTAATGCTTCTACTTCTTTTAAAATAAAAACTCCGTTAGGACTTTCTTCTGCAGTTTGTTTCATAATTGAAACAACTTCTTTCAATTCAATATTGATATCTTCAGTAAAAGCTTTCCATGCTGCGCTTTTTTGTTCGCGCACGAATATTCTTGCTTCTTTTTGAATTTGATCTAATTCTTCCTCCGATGCAATAATTTCGCCATTTGCATTAAATCCAAGAATCCATTCCTTGAATTTATTAATACAATCAAAATCAACTTCCCATTTCAAACGCTCAGGATTTTTATAGCGCTCGTGTGAGCCAGAGGTACTATGTCCTTGAGGTTGATTAACCTCTTTAACGTGCACTAATACTGGCACATGTTCTTCTCTTGCAATTTTGACAGCTTTCTCATAAGTTTCGCACAAATGAGCATAATCCCAGCCTTTGGTTAAGAATATTTCATAACCTGTTTTATCTTTCGTGCGCTGCATTCCTGCTAGCGCTTCAGAAATACTTCCCTTTGTTGTTTGAAATTCACGTGGAACTGAAATACCATATCCATCATCCCAAACAGACATAACCATTGGAACCTGTAAAACACCGGCAGCATTGATTGTTTCCCAAAATGGACCTTCTGATGTTGAAGCATCCCCAATTGTGCCAAAAGCTACTTCGTTTCCATGATTGGAAAACTTCTTAAACTTTTCTAAATCTCTTAAAATAGGATTGTTTCTGTATACTTTAGATGCTTGAGCCAAACCTAGTAAGCGCGGCATTTGTCCTGCAGTCGGAGAAATATCAGAGGAGCTATTCTTTTGAGACATTAGATCAACCCAATCGCCACTTTTGTCGAGATTTCTCGTAGAATAATGCCCCCCCATTTGTCTTCCAGCAGACTGGGGTTCAATATCTTCATCAGTGTGAGCATATAATCCCGCAAAATATTGCTGAACATCTAATTGACCAATCGCAAGCATGATGGTCTGATCTCTGTAGTATCCAGAGCGAAAATCTCCATCTTTAAATTGCTTCGCAAGGGCGATTTGAGCAAGTTCTTTACCATCACCGAAAATTCCAAATTTGGCTTTTCCCGTCAACACCTCTTTTCGCCCTAATAGAGAAGCCTCACGTGAAATATTAGCCATTCGAAAGTCTTCTAAAACTTCATTTTTAAAAGTTTGAAAGTCTAATGAATCAGTTGTCTCAATAATGGATTCTTTTGCCATATTTGTTGTTTGGAAGCCAAATATATGAAAAATAGCCCTTATTTAATTGGCTTTGGTGAAAACAATTAAGCTTGTTTTTTATATTTTTGGGACATGTCATTGAAAGAAATATACATAAAGTATTTCCCTTATTTTATAGATGTTTGGCAATATCTTGTAATAATTATCATTTTTGTTCTAGCGCTTATTTTTATTCTTTGAAGGCTATTTTTCTTAATTTCGTTGAAACTTACATTTGTGCAACGATTTCTCCTATTATTTTTCATTTTAATCACTCTAAAACACACAAGTCAAACAAATGCTACTTTATTGTCAAGGGTGGATTACCAGGCTCTGCATGAAGCTAACCTAAATGATGTCTGGGGATATGTTGATGAAACAGGAAAAGAGTACGCTATTGTTGGGACATCCGAGGGTACTTCGGTGGTTGATGTTTCTAATCCTTTGTTACCGACTGAGATCTATTGGGTACCAGGATCTTCTTCTATCTGGAGAGACCCATGCGTGCACGGTGATTATGCCTATGTGACGACAGAGGCCAATGATGGCTTGTTGATCATTGATTTAAGTCCTTTGCCAAGTTCATTAGTTCTTCCTACTTCAACCTATTTTGGAACCACAACACCTCAATTACTTTCAGCGCATACCTGCTTTGTAGATGAAAATGGTTTTGCATATGTTTTTGGTTCAAATCGCGGAAATGGTGGGGCTCTAATACTTGATGTTCAAACAAATCCGATGCAGCCAACGGAGGTAGGATTCTTTGATAATTGGTATGTTCACGATGGGTTTGTTCGAAATGACACTATGTTTCTGGCCCACATTTCAGATGGGTTTGTAAGTTTAGTTGATGTGTCAGATAAAGCAAATCCAATCCTCCTTGGAACCAAGAATACACCTAACAATTTTTCTCACAATATTTGGCCATCTGACAACGGACAGTCAGTATTTACAACAGATGAGGTGTCGGGGGCATATATAGCGGCTTATGACATTACGAATCCGGAAAATATTATTGAGATTGATCGTGTTCAAAATTCTCCTGGAGAAGGGGTCATCCCACATAATTCGCACGTTAGAGGTGACTATTTGATTACAAGTTATTATTCAGACGGGATTGTTGTTCATGACATCACTTATCCTGACAATATGGTGAAAGTGGCCGAATTCGATACCTACCCAACTCAAACAAGCGGATTTGATGGTTGTTGGGGGGTGTATCCCTTTTTACCTTCCGGTAATCTTCTGGCCAGCGATATCACTGAAGGGCTGTTCATTATAGGAGTTAATTACGAGCAGGCATCTTATCTGGATGGATTAATAATTGATGCAGAAACTTTAAATCCAATTCAAGACGTATCAATACAAATTATCGCGGATGATCAAATCGAATTATCACGAGGAGATGGAACATATAAAACCGGAATTTTAGCAATTGGTACCAAAGAAGTAAGTTATTCCAAAATAGGTTATTATCCGCAAACTGTATCAGTTGAACTAGCACAAGGCCAAATAGCAACGCAGGATATACAACTTATCCCAATTCCGCCATTTCAATTGACAATCAATGTTTATGATGCTGAAACCTCATTACCCATATTGGGTGCACTGATTCAAACGAAAGTTCCACTATTAGAGCAACAGGGAGTGACAAATGCTTTGGGACAAGAAGTAATGATATTGTATTACCAAGAGCAATATGACGTATCTGTAGTGAAATGGGGTTATTTCCCCAGCTGTTTTAATCAAATTATTGATCAAAATACTGGCGAGTTAAATGTCTATCTTGAAAAAGGATACCACGACGAATTTACATTCGATCTTGGATGGATTATTGGAGGTAATGCAGATACAGGCATGTGGGAACGCGGCAAACCAAATCCCACATCATCAGGTTCGGCGCCAGCAGCAGATACAGAATTCGATTGCTCAGATAAAGCTTATGTAACTGGAAACGAGGCTAATTTGAATCCAGACTTAGACGATTTAGACGGAGGTGTTACAGTTCTCACATCTCCTTCAATGGATTTATCAACTTATGAGGATCCTTACTTGAATTTTAGCTACTGGTTTTATTGCTACTATGGAAATGCACCGGATGATACTCTTAAAGTAGTCGTAACGAATGGATTTAATGCAGCTGTTATTGCAAAGATACCTCCTTATGATAGTTTGTTCTTTCAATGGATTCCTATGAGCATCCGTTTAAGCGATTATATTACTCCAAGTGCCTCAATGCAGGTTGTTTTTAGGGTTTCAGACAACGACCCAAATGTAAATATAACGGAGGCAGGACTTGATTATTTCTACATTTCGAATAGCAGCGTGTTGGATGTAAATAATTCTTCAATTAAAAACGGATTTATCTATCCAAATCCAGCAAGTAATAAGTTAATTGTTAAAAGTCTTGAGACTATTGGTGACTTTGAATTTTCGGACTTAAACGGAAAGATAGTTTTTTCAGGGAACTGCCAAAACACTGAAATGGAAGTAGATGTTCGTTTGTTCAGCAGTGGTTTTTACATTT
>CAMATR010000153.1 GCA_945861175.1 Chitinophaga pinensis
CTGTTTTTGATAAATTACACGCAGAATTGGGTAAAGTTATGTTTTCAATTAACGCAGTCAAAGGAGTTGAATTTGGTGCTGGATTTGACTCGGTTAAAATGAAAGGATCAGAGCATAATGATATTTTTAATCAAGATGGTTCAACAAAAACCAATTTTTCCGGTGGTATACAAGGTGGAATTTCGAACGGTATGCCAATAAATTTTAGAGTGGCTTTCAAACCTGTGGCGACAATCATGAAAAATCAAGCAACTATTAATTCTCTTGGTGAAGAAGTGGATATGCAGGGAAAAGGCAGACATGACCCATGTGTCGTGCCAAGAGCAGTGCCAATTGTTGAAGCAATGGCAGCCATTGTTCTTCTTGATTTTTACCTTAGATCCAAGGCGAATCAAATTTAGCTTCCAACTACTTATACTCTCTGAGTAATTCCTTTTTTTGAATATTGCGTTCCAATTTTTAAAGTTTTCAGAATTTGATTTAGCAATGGTTATAAATCCATGAAATCAAATTCGATTCCTAAAAGACTTAAACATTATCTTTGTATACATTTTTTTTGACAATTATGATTCAACGTATTCAATCAGTCTATCTGTGTATCGCGATTTTATTTATTTCAATTGTAACTGCTGGAATAAAAATTGCTTCTTTTACTGTTGAGGATGGAGAAATAGAACTTTCCTCATGTGGAATGTATTTCCATGAAACTGGTAAGGATGTTGTCACTGCTCATCCAGCTATACCCCTTTATATATTGGGTATTTCTTTTGTAGTGCTGTTGTTAATTACACTACTCAATTTCAAAAATCTTAAAAAACAGCTAGCAATGGTCAAGTTGGCATTTTACTTTTCACTTGCATTGACTGCATCTATACTGCTTATTTCTTTTGTTTATGGTTCAATCAGCTACGGAGTTGGTTCTTATTTAATTTTTATTTCAGCACTTCTTATTTTTCTTGCCCAAAGGGGCATAAAAAAGGACAAGTCTTTGATTGATTCAGTCGATCGTATTCGTTAATTCATGAATTATCTCTCAGTAGAAAATCTCACCAAATCGTTTGGTGATCGTGTTATCTTTTCAGATTTAACATTTGGTATTGATCTTGGACAGAAAGTTGCCATCGTTGCAAAAAATGGCAATGGAAAAACTACGTTGTTACGTTGTTTAATGGATTTAGAACCATATGATAGTGGGCGGATTGTTTACAGGAATGATATTCGTGTGGCTTTCATGCAGCAAAGTGAAAACTTAGATGATAGCCATACGATTTTAGAAGCTGTATTTTCACACGATTTACCGGAGCTTCAAATTGTTAAAAAGTACAATCAAGCAATTCGTGAAGGAGATGAGCAAGCCATTCATGAATGTTATGATGTTTTGACAGAACTGAATGCTTGGGATATTGAAGTCAAGGTGAATCAAATACTTTCAGTTCTAAAGCTCGACAATACTGATTTGTTGATAGGGAGTCTTTCGGGGGGACAAAAAAAACGCGTTGCACTGGCACAGGTTTTAGTTGCAGAAGCCGATTTTTTAATTCTGGATGAACCTACAAATCACCTTGATCTTGATATGATTGAATGGTTGGAAGAATACCTTTCGAAGTCCAAATCAACAATATTAATGGTTACTCATGATCGCTATTTTTTGGAAGTGGTATGTGACACAATATATGAGTTAGAGGACAAAACCATATATAAATACAAGGGAAATTTCTCCTATTATCTAGAGAAAAAAGCTGAACGACAAGATCAATTGTCTTCAACAATCGATAAGGCGCGGAATACCTTTAAAAAGGAATTAGATTGGATCCGTCGTCAGCCTAAAGCAAGAGGAACTAAACAAAAAGCGAGGGTTGATTCATTTCAAGACATCAAGAAGGTCGCCAGTCAGCGAATTGATGAAGATGAGATCGATATACCTGTTAAGATGGAACGACTGGGGTCTAAAATACTTGAATTACACAAGGTTGGTAAATCCTTTGGCGATAAAGTTATTTTGGATGGTTTTAATTATAATTTTCAGCGGAAAGAGCGACTTGGAATAGTTGGGAACAATGGAACTGGAAAATCGACTTTCTTGAATATTATTCAAGGAAGAGAGCAGGAGGATAAAGGAAAAGTTGTTACTGGTGAGACAGTAGTATTTGGCTATTATTCTCAAGAATTGATCAAAGTTGACGAAGATAAAAAGGTTATAGATGTTATTCGGGATATCGCTGAATTTATTCCTTTGGAAAAAGGTAGACAGATGTCAGCTGCACAATTTTTGGAGAAATTTCTTTTCGAGAGATCTATGCATTACAATTTTGTCCACAAATTGAGTGGAGGAGAGAAGCGAAGACTGAAATTGATGACAGTATTGATGTCGAATCCGAATTTTTTGATTCTAGATGAGCCAACAAATGATCTTGATATCTTTGTAATGGGTGTTTTAGAAGACTATTTGAGAACTTTTGAAGGTTGCTTGATTGTTGTTTCGCACGACCGATATTTCATGGATAAAATGGTAGATCATCTGTTTGTTTTTGAAGGGAATGGTGCAATAAAAGATATTGTAGGTAATTATACAGAATACCGTAAACAGACAGCTGTAGATTACAAAAGAGAAAAACAAGAAGAGAAAGATGGAGGTCCTTCAGAAACTGTTAAAGTAACCCAGCTTTCTAATTCTGCAGATAATCCTATTGATAAGAAAAAGCTTTCTTTCAAAGAAAAGGAGGAGTTCAAGCAGATTGAAAAGGATATGGTATCGTTAGAATCAGAAAAGGAAGTGTTGACCATCAAATTATCCGATCCATCTATTTCTAATGAGGAGATTATGAATTCAGGAAATCGTTTATCTCAAGTAGTCACTAAACTTGAAGAAATCTCAGATCGTTGGTTGGAATTATCGGAATATATCTGATTATTTGAAACATTTTTATAAAAGTATATAGCTGTGGAATCCTTATTTTCAGGAGGTTAACAACATAAATAAAGATAACTTTCAAGTTTACATTCCGAATAGAGATTTCATCTGTAATTTAGTTCAATATGAACTTCTGGATATTCAACTACAATGAACCGACTGCTTTAAAAAAAGCTTGGTTGATTTTTATCACTGTTACTGTGGTGTCAATTTTGTTAGGTATTGGCATTAAAGATCTTAAGTTCGATTATGACTTTGAAAAGTTTTTTCCACCAGATGATCAAGAATCCATTTTCTTTAGGGAGCATCGTAAGAAGTTTGAGTCAGACAATGATTTCTTATTAGTAGCGATTGAGCGAAAGAAGGGGGTTTTCAACAAAGAGTTTCTCCAAAAGGTGAACTATTTAACTAAAAGGATAGAGCAAAAAATCCCATACATAACAATCGTTGCATCTTTAACCAATGTTAAAAACGAAAAAATATTACCATTTGGCGCAAGAATTTCTGATCCTTGTATTCATTTGAATGGGGATTTAAAAAAAGATTCTATTCATGTTTTTGAATCTGAGGAGTTGATTAATTCCCTTATCGCCAAAGATGCTAAATCGGTTTGTATTTATATCCGACACGAAGACTACATCCTGAAAGAAAAAAGTGATGTGATGCTGCTGCAACTTCAAAAACTAATTGATAGTTATCATTTTGAAGATGTTCACATTGCAGGAAGAACTATTGGTCAAAAACTATATGTTGAGAAGATGGTTCATGAAATGTTCTTTTTCCTTGTTCTCAGCGCTCTAATGGTTGTTGTATTTTTGATTTTCACTTTCCGCTCAATTTGGGGTGTTGTCATTCCTTCTATTGTAATTGCCCTGTCAACGGGATCTTTACTCGGTGTGATGGGGTGGCTTGGAATACCGATAAATATTCTATTGATTACGTTGCCAACGATTTTGTTTATTGTAGCAATGTCTGACGTCATTCATGTCATTTCAAGATACTTAGATGCATTGCGCTTGGGAACAAATAAAGCTGATTCTATTTCTATCACCATTAAAGAAGTTGGATCTTCGGCGCTTTTGACTTCAGTTACAACAGCAATTGGTTTTGCCACTTTATATTTTGTCCAGATGGAGCCAATTCAGATTTTTGGGTTAGTGACCGGATTTGGTGTCGTCATTGCTTTTGTTATTACGATGGTCCTATTACCAGCAATGTTCTACCTGTTTCCATCGCCTAAAATGATCAATCAGTCAAACGAAAAAGGTTTCTGGCAAAAGTACTTGCGTTCTTGGTATATTAAAATCCTTCGAAAAAGATCACGCATAATTGTGATATATGGTGTCTTGACTTTTGTATGCTTCGGTGCACTCTTTTACATTCGGAATAATAATTTCTTGATGGATGATCTGCGTGATAATGATCCAATTAAAAAAGACTGCGCATACTTAGATGCTAACTATGGTGGAATAAGGCCATTTGAACTCGCTGTAACAATTAAAGATCCAAATTTAAATATCTGGGACTCCAATGTATTGAAAGAGCTTGAACGCGTTGAGAACTATCTTGAGTCAATATATGGTGCAGAAATTAAAACTTCATTAGTTAGTGCATTGAAAGTATTGAATCGATCCGCCAATTTTGGAAATAAATCATTTTATAAGGTTCCTGAATCAAAGCGAGATATTCGACAATTTCGTAAGATTTTGAGGATTTCGAAAGGTGGGAAGTTATTACACACTTTCTTAGATAGCACGGAACGAATTACGCGTATGCACGGAAACTTTCCTGATATCGGGAGCATTAATATTGAAAAAAGAAATGAGCGATTAAAAGCGTTTTTGAAAAATTTACCTCTTTCGAAGAAGATTGAATTCAGAATAACTGGAACAGCTCATTTATTCGATACAAATATGCAGTTTTTGACAGCTAATTTGATTGAGGGCCTTGCTATTGAAATAGCAATACTTGCCTTATTGATGGGGATTGTTTACAGATCGTTTACAATGATTCTTATTTTCATGATTCCAAATCTTATTCCTCTATTCATAATTGGAGGTATTATGGCTTTATTCCAAATTGAGCTAAAAATTAGTACAGCTATTATTTTTACTGTAGCACTAGGAATTGCAGTAGACGATACAATTCATTTATTGGGTAAATTTAGGTATGAACTCAGAAAAGGAAAGTCAAAGTTGTATGCTTTGAAAACAGCTTATTTGACAACTGTTAAGGCAACAATTATTACTTCTTTGATTCTTTGTGCAGGTTTCTTGCTACTTATTTTCTCGAATTTTGTTGGAGCCTTTAATATGGGATTGCTTATTAGCATTACCTTGTTCGTAGCTATGATTATAGAGATTACGCTGTTGCCGGCACTTTTAGCAGTATTTTTTAAAACTAAAAACAAATAAAAGGAGAATAATTTTAGCTACTTTTAATACATTAAGAACACAGCAATTGCCTATTTCTTGCTTCAAACAATGTCAAAAAATCGTCAGATCATAGCGTTATTCATTATTGCAAGTAATTCTCTTTTATTAGCTGGAAGTATTTTTGACCTTCAGAGATCAATTTTAGAAGTGTCAATTTTAATTGGGTTGTGTACATCTGGAACGCTGGTAATCTATGGATATGATTTTGCACAATTCAATCAGAAAGGATACAATGAGTTA
>CAMATR010000154.1 GCA_945861175.1 Chitinophaga pinensis
ATGATAAACTTCTAACGCTTCGAGCTTATAGCTTTCACAGAACAATCGAATGTCGATTGGGTAAGTTTCTTCTTTACCAGAACCAATTGCAATCTTCAAATAACTGCAAAGGGCTCTATAAATAATTTTAATGCGAGATGATTCTGGAAATTGTGCCTTTACTTTTTCTTCAAGTATTTTTACATCTGTGTCTTCCCAATAGGTAATTGCCCTTGCAGGCTCCCCATCTCGACCAGCCCGACCTGCTTCCTGAAAATATGCTTCAAGTGATGTGGGAAATTCATAATGGAGAACATACCTTACATTTGGCTTATCTATTCCCATTCCAAAAGCATTTGTAGCAGATATTACCTTTATTTCTCCCTTTAACCAAAGGTCTAACATTGTCTTTCTATCTTCATTATTCATCCCCCCATGGTAAATCCCACAAGAAATAGTATTCGCTCTTAAAAGGGATGCAACTTCTTTAACACTTTTGCGGGTTTGACAATAAATAATACCAGAATTGTTAGCGTTACTTCTACAAAATTTTAAAATATCAAAAGTTTTATTTACAGATGGATAGGCCTCATAGCTTAAATTTTTTCTTTCAAATGAGGCTTCATGAATTCTTACATTTTTTAGATTTAACTGCTCTACAATGTCCTTTCTCACAGGTTCCGTAGCAGTTGCTGTTAACGCAATTATTGGCACGCTTGGGTGGACTTCGCGTAATTCGGCAATCTTTAAGAAGGCAGGGCGAAAATCATGACCCCACTCAGAAATGCAGTGCGCTTCATCTATAACGATTAGTCCAATCTGCATTCGTTTAAACCGCTCAATGAATAGTTTTGATTGAATTCTTTCAGGAGATGTGTATAAAAAATCAAGTCCACCAAACCGAGCATTATCCAAAATCAAGTCAATTTCTCGATAATTCATTCCGCTGACAATAGCCTGTGCTCGAAGTCCTCTTTTTGTCAAATTTGAAACTTGGTCTTGCATCAGAGAAATCAATGGGGAAATAACCAATGTTAAACCTTCTCGGGCTATGCCTGGAACTTGAAAACAAATTGATTTCCCACCGCCAGTGGGAAGTAGTGCTAATGTGTCAAATCCATTTATAACATCATCAATAACAGTTTCTTGGGACTTTCTGAATTTATCAAAGCCCCAATATTTCTTCAGTATGTCAAGGCTTTTTTCCATTGAGACATTATATTGATAAAGTTAAATATTTTAATTCTTCTAACGTTTCAAATTATTTGTTAAATCAGGTATTCTGCTTATATTCGTCTTTTATACTAGCTATGTTACAAGATACACTCTCGGTAAAAGTTACTCGTTCTGAAAACTCAAGAATTGGGCAAGTAGATTGGGAAAACCTTCAGTTTGGAAGAGTATTTTCAGATCACATGTTGGTGATGGATTACAAGGATGGTGTATGGCAACAACCAGAAATTTTGCCCTTTGCGAATCTTAGTCTTCATCCTGCCACATCTGCCATTCATTATGGGCAGTCAATTTTTGAAGGATTAAAAGCTTATCGTCAGGACAATGGTGATGTAATTATTTTTCGCCCAGACATGAATGCCAAGCGTTTTGAAGAGTCATGCGAAAGAATGTGTATGCCTGTTGTACCAAATGATCTTTTTGTTGAATTGATCCGTAAAGCAGTAGAAGTTGACAGTAATTGGATCCCTGACAAGGAGGGTTATTCTCTTTATATAAGACCATTTCTATTTGCAACGGATGGTTTTGTTGGGATTCGTCCTTCCGAAACATATAAATTTATTGTTTTTACTTGCCCCGTAGGTCAATATTACAATGATCCAGTGAAAGTAAAAATAGAGGAATACTATACACGTGCTGCTGTAGGTGGTGTCGGGCGTGCCAAAACAGCAGGTAATTATGGAGCATCATTATTTCCGGCGAGAAAAGGGCAATTACAAGGTTTCGATCAATTGGTTTGGACAGACGCTCTCGAGCATAAGTACATAGAAGAATCTGGCACAATGAATATTGTATTTGTAATTGATGGTGTACTCGTTACTCCTTCAGAGGATTCTGACACCATTTTAAGAGGAATTACTAAACGATCCGTTTTGGAAATCGCGCGTAGTTGGGGTGTACCAATTGAGGAAAGAAAAGTTTCCGTTCAGGAAATCGTTGATGCGCATAAAAATGGGTCGTTACAAGATGCTTTTGGTGCAGGTACAGCGGCAACAGTGGCTCAAATCGTTAAAATAGGTTATAGAGATGAAGTCCTTGAGCTTCCAGCTATAGAGACACGACATTTATCAAATAAAATCAAAGAACATCTTAATGGAATAAAATCAGGAACCGTGAAAGATGATTACGGCTGGTGCTTAAAAGTTTAAAAGATAAGGCTTCAATGAAGCCTTTTTTTATGGGATTAATTTAAGTTGTTCATCTAAGTAACATCATTCGTTGCATAATTAGTACCATTTTTTCCGTCTTAATTTGGTTTATTGAAGCTCAAAGTGATTCATGGCTTGGTGGACTTGAAAACTAGTCAAATTAATGAAATGGTACGATGGGGATTCAAATACGTAGATAAAATAGCTATTCACGACAATTTTGTATATTATATATATCGTCATTATGAGAATGATACAAAAGAAGTTTCTATATAGAGAACGATTGCCTTATGATTTTTGTAAATCAGCCGTTTCTCAGGGCGCTAAAACTTTAATCGATACCGGTAAATGATCTGAATACCCCCCCAAGTATTTACTACCACCATAAGTTCTAAAAGGAACAATTTGTTCTTTATATTCTGTTAGTAAAAAGTCAAATGAGTGGATTATACCAGAATTCTTCACCACTTTAATCCCTTTCTTCTTCATGAATCCTTGAGAAACCATTATATGGTCTAAAACATTCCATTCGTTGTTGTAATTGTGGGATCCACCAAACTCGCCGCTTGAAGCAAGAATCATTGGATTTAATTTTTCCTCTATAAGTTTAGGTGATTTGTCAGAAGGGTAGTCATTCAAATCGCCCATAAAAACGATCTTGTAATTGCAATTTACTTTTAACAATGAATCAATGAAATACTTAGCCGTTTCTGCAGCTTTAATTCTATTTGGCTCGCTTTCATCTTGCCCACTTCTTCTACTTGGCCAATGATTAACTAGTGTAAAAATTGTGTCTTTATTATGAGCGTATTTGGCCCAAAGAATATCTCTAGTTGATGGTGACTCTTGCCCTGGAAGCAGAAAACGCAACTTTCCGGATGCAGCAACCTTTAAATAACTGCTATCATAAATCATTGCAACATCAATCCCTCTTGCATCAGGGCTTTCGTAATGAACTAGACCGAACAAATTAGGAAATGCAGATCCTTTAATTATGTCTCTCACTACAGAAGCATTTTCAATTTCACAAAAACCAACGATTAACGGAGTATTTAATTCACCAAGCACTTTGTTTATATGCTGAATTTTTTCAATGTATCTATTTGAATTCCATTGGTTTTTTGCACTTGGCAGAAACTCTGCGTCGTCATTTAAACCATCTATTGTGTCAAATAGATTTTCTACATTGTAAAAGGCAATACTTCTCTCTTTTTGGGCGAAACTGATAGATGAAATGAAAAGAGCAATAAATAACAATAGTTTAGTCATGATTGTAATTTATGTAAATTTAGATGATTCGGTAGGTTTACATTTAAATTTAACATGAAATATTTGTCAATTTAGTAACCATTTTCGAGCAATAGGGCCTTCGCAAAATAGAATATCCAGAATTGATAAATTTGGTTCGAAACACGATTTGTCGGTAAAGACTTGAATATAAGTTTGATAAGAGTCAGTTGAATTAAATTCATTCATTCTGAAATCATTACAACTATGAGCTGTAATAAATTCAGATGAGAAATTGAAGTTAAGAGGAAGATCTAAAAATTTCATAATTAATTGGACTGTTCTCATGTTAAAATCCACCAAGGAGTCACAATTTGAGTAAATAAGGTCCTGTATTTCATTTGCGTAATCTTCAAAATAGGGCGATGAAGCGTATGCACTTTCAATAGCTTTCCAATGAATTCTTTGCCAATCAGTGGCGTAACTAATTTCAATATCAATCATTTTTGTCTTTGAACCATGCGGTTTTGTGACAGGGATGTTGAGTTGTATTCGTCCATTAGCACTTTGGATTTCACAACGACTGCGAAGTGTTTGCTTTACAAAATATTCATGCACCTCAAAGACCGTTTCTTCAGAAGCTAGAAGACTTTTGAAATAAACGAGGTTCCCGAAATAAGCAACGGGAAATACCGAATGCATCAGTGAATCAATTTGAATATTCTTTCCCAACGAACACCAATTTCTGGATCTGCGCTCTTCGAGAACCAAACTAAAGAAGCCCGACCCACGACATGGTCCTCAGGAACAAATCCCCAAATACGCGAATCAGCTGAATTGTAGCGATTATCTCCCATTAACCAATAATAATTCATTTCGAATTTGTATGTATTCACCTTTTTTCCGTCGATATAGATCCCATCCTTTCTTTCTGAAAGAGTATGCCCTTCATAGGCACTTATGATTCGGCGATACCAAGCAATATTGTCTTTGTTAATTTTAACAATCTGTCCTTTTTTAGGTATTTGAAATTTCGTAAAGTCAGTAATTGTATTGTTGATATAAAGATCCTTTGGAAAATGTCCAATATTACTTAATAGTTCAGCAGTTTTTGGCATATATCCTTTAATATCTGAGTATTGTGGTTGAACATTTAAATCGAACTTGGTATCAGGATCTCTTTTCTGTAAATCACTTTTTTGTTTCTTTGTTAAGTTCATTATATAGCTTTGTCCATTATCATTAGAGTAATAATCATTTCTGCTTTTTTCTAGTCCAAACCTTTCAATCATCGTTGCATTTGAGGCTGGTGTAAAATTGGTTACTATATATTGTAAATTCTGGAATTCTGGAACAAATGCAGGTTGTCCGTTTACATAAAGAATTGATTTTTTAATTTCCAACCAGTCACCTGGAATACCTACACAGCGTTTGATATAATTTTCTCTTTTATCAACTGGACGATAAACTAATCCGCCGTGTTCGATGTAATTTATACTTTTTTCAGGCATTCCACCTCGACAATAAGTTACACCCTTAGTCATTTCAATTTGAGCTATACGTTTCCATTTAGGTATTGAATTAAAAAAATCTACAGCGAACGTATCAATAAACATATCATATGCCAATGCTTGATCACCACCTGATTTGTTGACAATCATATCAACTTTTTCTGGGTATCGTTGTTTAAAATCTTCCTTCCAATAAAAAAATGCTTCATCGTTCAAAATCCCATGGTAATCATGCCCCATAAGTCCATCAGGCATTCTAGGGTCATAAACAGCAGTATCACCTGAAGGATAATTAAAAACTACAACATCATTCCGATTTACATCACCAAAGCCCGGTAAACGAGTGTAAGATCCTTTTTCAATTGTTGTATATGATTTAATGTTCACCCAAGGAACTGTGTTGTGGACAAGCGGAAATGACAAAGGAGTAACAGGTACTTTAGGTCCGTAAGCT
>CAMATR010000155.1 GCA_945861175.1 Chitinophaga pinensis
GCAAAAACTCTGACATTATTTTGTGATAATTTAAGTGGGAGGTCAGTTAAGCCTCGAGAATACCACATGGTTATTCCAAAAAGTGGGAAATTTTTTGCAAGATTCAGAAAATAGCTGCTTTGAACTTCCATTCCATTTTGCCATTTATCGGAAAAATTTAAACCAAGTGAATGAGTTGTATTTAATCCTGCTTGTTGGCCAACAATATAACTCCCCGGATTAGATCCTCCACCTTCGTACATCATTCCACCACCTCCACCAGATTGTCCACCCATTCCAATTCTGAAATTTCCACCACCACCTCCACTGCCGCGGCGGAAAAATTATCGGAATGGATACGGACGGCTCACATCAAATCATCAAATCAGCTGTTCCGTTAAAAGAATTGTATCACTACTCAACAACTCTTCGTTCAATGACACAGGGAAGAGGAATGCATCGCCAAAAATTTTCACATTACGATGAAGTTCCGAAAGAAGTTGCCGATAAGATCATTTCAGAATACGAAAAGAGCAGACATGGAGAAGAATAGAACCTGAATGAAATATAAAACAATCTTTTCAAATTTTGTTGCCTTAGCATTTGGAGAATTTTCTTCAAAGGCTTTTGGTTTTTATCGATAGAATAAAAAACTGCATGGATATCGGTCATTTTGGGTGATCCGATTTTTTTCTCGCCTCTTTGGGATGTTGTTCGAAATGAAAAGTTTTTTATTCGACCGACAGAGGTATCATTGACCAAAAGATTTTGTTAGATTATATCTGTTAAAATGAAGACTCGCGCTCACATAATTTATTTACTGTATTTAGTTGCCGACCTTGGTGCGATTCTTTTTGCTCTTTTGCTCTCAGCAATGTATTCGATCTCTTCGTATGTAATTCTTCATTCGAAGTATACATTAGAAAATCTTGATATCCAGTATTTCTTCCTTTTGCTTGCTTTCGTTTGGTACTTTAGTGCACGGTCATCAGGATTATATGATACTTCTCGTACTAAAGTACATTCAATTGATGCGTATACCATCCTTAAAAATATTTTTTTTCAGAGCGTATGTCTGATTATTCTCCTTTTTATAATAAAGGAACGCTCACTAACGCGCACATTTATTCTTGTCTATATTTTTCTTGTGATACCATTTATTTTTTTAGGGAAGATTGGTATACAGTTACTGTTGCGAGTGTTCAGAAAGAAGTTTAACGATGTAAGCAGAGTGGTTATTATTGGGGCCAATGAATTAGGCCAAAATGTGTATGAAAAACTTCACAATAATTCTGTGGGATATAATGTTATCGGATATATCGATGATAATTCCGAAGCGGTGAAGGATATAAATATTCTTGGCAATCTCTCTAAGCTAAAAATAATTATAACTGAAGAGTCTATTGATATGGTTATTATAGCACTCTCAAAAATTGATATTGAAAATCTTGAAAATATTATTGAAACCTGCAGAAATCAAATTGTTGAAGTAAAGATAATTCCGGATTTGGCTTGGTATTATTTGCGAGATTTCAAATATTCGTTTTTAGTCGACATTCCAGTTGTTTCAGTTATTATTGATAAACTTACAGAACCGTATTGGAGATTTATAAAACGATTATTCGATATTTGCCTCACCATATTTTTTGTGATAACAATATTTATCTGGTTTGTTCCAATTATTGTGTTGCTTCAAAAGATCTTTAATCCCGGACCTATATTTTTTAGATCGGAACGATGGGGGGAAAAAGGTAAACCATTTTGGATCTATAAATTTAGAACAATGCAGAATTTTGATGGAGAGAAAGTTGTTCCCACCGAAAAAAATGACAGTCGTATAACTAAATTTGGGAAGATATTACGACAAACAAGTTTTGATGAATTCCCGCAGTTCTATAATGTTTTACGAGGAGAAATGTCAATTGTTGGACCTCGTCCGTTCGACAGCAAAGAAGCTGCTTTGATGAAGGGGACATTAGAACAATATATGACACGATATTATGTAAAACCGGGTATTACAGGATGGGCGCAAATCAATGGGTATCGAGGAGGAACAAAAGATATTACTCAAATGCAAAAGAGAATAGATGTTGATAACTGGTATATGCATAATTGGACGATTGGATTAGATATTCAAATTATATTTTATACTACTGCTAAAATATTTTCAGGCGATATTAATGCTTATTAAATGTATTTGTGCTTTTCAATAAATTAAAATGAGCTTAAAACAAAAAACAATATCTGGGTTGAAATGGAGTTTTGCTGATAATATTATAAATCAAGGGATACAGTTTATTGTTGGCATAATATTGGCTCGTTTGTTGAGCCCGGTAGAATTCGGTTTGATAGGAATGGTGACGTTTTTTTTAGTGATTTCACAAACGTTCATTGATAGCGGATTTAGTCAAGCTTTAATAAGAAAAACTGATTGTTCACAAGAAGACTATAGCACAGTATTTTATTTTAATATCATCCTTGGGGTTCTTTGTTACGCCTTATTATTTTTATGCTCAAACGTAATTGGATCATTTTACAATGAACCAGCATTATCAATGATAGTAAAAATTATAGGAATCAATTTAATTGTTAATAGTTTTACCATTGTGCCAAAAGCGATAATCACTAGTAAAATTGACTTTAAACTTCAAGCGAACATTTCTTTCATATCTTCTGTTTTATCGGGAATAATTTCAATTTGGATGGCATTATTTGGATGGGGGGTATGGAGTTTGGTATGGAGAACAATTTCTCAAAATATTATTACAGCACTAATATTGTATATTAAGATGCAGTGGAGACCAATTTTTGTTTTTAAAATGGATTCCTTCAATAAATTATTTTCGTTTGGTTCAAAATTACTTATTTCAGGAATTATCTCTTCAACATTTTCCAATATTTATTTGCTTGTGATTGGAAAATATTATTCTGCTGCTGATCTTGGCTACTATACTCGTGCTGATCAATTCAAAAATTTCCCATCGCAAAATATTACTTCTGTTATTCAACGTGTCAGCTATCCAGTCCTTGTAACAGTAAAAGATGATGCTGTAAAATTAAAACGTGGCTATCAAAAATTAATTAAAAATATAATGTTTTTATCCATTGTTTTGATGTTTGGCATGGCAGTTCTTGCCAGGCCATTGGTTACCACTTTAATTGGAGAAAAGTGGCTTCCAGTTGTTCCTTACTTACAATTTCTATGTCTTCCTGGTATGATGTATCCGTTGCACGCACTCAATCTTAATATTTTGAAAGTAAAAGGCAGATCGGATTTGTATCTTTGGATAGAATTGCTAAAAGCATTGTTAGCTATTCCTACAATTATTATTGGAATATTTTGGGGAATAAAAATGATGATTCTTGGGATATTTGTTAACTCTATTATCGCATTTATTATTAACAGTTACTGGTCAAGCAAATTGATAAACTATTCAATCATAGAACAATTAATGGATATTATTCCATCTTTAGCAATAGCTTTAATAATGAGCATTGGTTTGTTGTTTGTCGGGTTTTGTTTTCATACTGTTTCTCTATTGATTTTACTATTCCAAATATTAATTGGAGGAATGATTGTTATTATTTTATCACATTTTATTAAATATAAGCCATACATTGAAATGTACGAAATTATTAAAAGTACGATTAAAAATGACAAAATAAACTTATATCTTAATGAAGAAAAATAATAGTATAACAATAGCAATTGTCCATCCAAACCAAAATGCCTATTCTGAAACATTTATTCGTTCCCATATAGACAATCTACCCTGTAAGGTCATTGAATTTGACGGAGGAATATTTCCGAGGAGAACTAGGTCAGCAGATATTTTCAATCTGAACTCCAAAACTTTAAATGTTTCTCGAATCGTCAGAATATTTTTGCAAAAGCAAAAAGAATATCCATATTTTTTTTCAAAGCTAATTAAAAAAATATTTCAGTACTATAAAGTGGATGCTGTTCTTGCAGAATATGGTCCTACCGGAGAAAAAATATTACCCGTTTGTAGAGAGCTAAATATTCCGTTGATTGTTCATTTCCATGGGTTTGATGCTCATCGTCGGTCAACCATTGAGGAATATGGCAATTACAAGCATATATTTAGCGAAGCTGCTGCTGTAATAGGAGTTTCCCAAAAAATGTGTGAACAATTAAAGACATTGGGATGTCCAGAAATTAAATTGCATTATATTGTTTATGGCATCGGCGATATTTTTTTTAACCAACGGTTGCCAGAGAACACATTACCAAAGCTTGTTTGTATCGGTCGATTTACACCCAAGAAAGCTCCCTATTTCACCGTCATGGCATTTGCAAAAGCAGTCAAAAGTGTTCCTGAAGCAAGACTTATTATGATTGGTACGGGGACTGAATTAATTGATGTATGCTGGCAAATGACCAAGATGTATGGGATTGAAGACAAAGTTCATTTTGTTGGTGTAAAATCACCTGATGAAATAGCTCAAATTTTATCGACATCAAGAGCTTTTATTCAGCATTCCGTTGAAGCGATGGATGGCAATTCTGAAGGAACACCCGTTGCGGTTTTAGAGGCATGCGCAGTTGGTGTTCCGGTTATAAGTACTTTTCATGCTGGAATTTCTGATGTGGTAATTCATGAAAAGACAGGATTACTTGTAGGGGAAAGAGATATTGAGGGTATGGCAAAAAATATGGTCAGAGTGCTCGAAAACGAACCATTCGCAAGACAAATGGGAGAGGAAGCAAAGGAAACATATGCAACAAAATTATCGTTCAGAAATAAGTATAAAAAAATTATGGGATGTAATTTATGGTACAATCCGTAAGGATGAATGAATGATCCCTAATTTGTTGTATCATAGACCATAAATGATTCTTAATCTGCGAATTGAAAATTACTCATGCCAAGTTTATCCGTAATAATGACAATGTACAATGTCGAACGATTTCTTCGTGAGGCAATAGAAAGTATATTGGCGCAAACATTTCGCGATTTTGAATTTATCATTTTTGATGATGGTTCAACAGATAATTCCGTTGCAATTGCTGAAAGCTATAATGATCCACGGATACGATTGTTCCGATCACCGCACGTTGGAAGAGCTGCTGCATTAAACAAAGCAATAGACTATTCGACGACAGAACTACTTGCTTTTATGGATGCGGATGATATTTCTATGAAAACAAGGTTTGAGGAACAACTAAAATATCTTTCGGAAAATCCATCTGTTGGAGTCATTAGCAGTTGGGCCGAAAGAATTGATGAAAATGGTAATTATCTTCGGACAATGACAACCCCTGAGAAGCACCAAGATATTGAATACAAAATGTCACGAATGGGTGCGATTATTTTCTCCGGGAGTATAGTTAAGAAAATATTGTTCGATAAAATCGGCAAATTTAATGAATCCTTAAGTGTATCAATCGACTATGAACTGATGCTCCGCCTAATTAGGGAGACCTTTTTTTATAATCTCCAATTCGTTTTAATAAAGTATAGAAAAAACGGATCGTCAATAACGGCTTCAAATATTTTAGCACTACGAAAAAAC
>CAMATR010000156.1 GCA_945861175.1 Chitinophaga pinensis
CGAAATCAATATCATTTACATCAATAGATGCACGCTGAATTGTTTCTAAAATTTGGCCACAAAAGAATTTATTACCACGGAAAGTTTGATCAACAGCATTAATTATTTCAGCTAGATCGCAATCCTTTTTTACATAGCTTGTAACTCCAGATCGCAAAGCATCAACAAGCGTCTGTGCAGACTGTTCAGGAGTAATAGCAATGAAACGCAGTTCTTTGTTCCTTGAAAGAGCTTTTGGAATAACATCTATATCAAATCCGAAGGCTGTATAATCGATTAAAACGACAGAAGATGGGAAGCTTTTTATTAAATCTAAAAGTTCACTGCTATCGCGAGCCTCCCCTATAATCTTATAGCCACCATGAGAATTTAGGATTGTACGTAAACCAACTCTGACTAGCTCATTGCTATCTGCTAAAATGATATTCACCTTATTTAGAATAAATTTAAACAAAGATAGAAAAATCAAAAGTTTTTTGTGCTTCGAGGTTTAATACTTTTCAACTTATTAATTCTTGAAAACAAAAAAAGCCTAAAAAATCTAGGCTAATCATACTCTTACTATTTTCTTACCGAGTGAAAAGCATCTCACGGAATTTAGGTATTGGCCATAATTCATCATCTACCAACATTTCTAATTTATCTGCATGGTATCGAATTTCTTCAAAATGGATCCGAACCTTATCGCAATATGCAAATGCTTTTTCTTCAGCATGCACAAGTTTATTTGCAGCTTTTCGTTCCATTAACATTGCATCAGCAGTTGCTTTCATCTTGTTAAGATGAATCGAAATACGCTGAATTAATTCGATTTGAATATTTGCAGCTTCTTTCCCAGCTTTGCTTCCGAGCACATCAATTAAACCTTGAACATTTTTGATTAGTGTATTTTGGTATTCTACAACTGCAGGAATAATCATAGAGTTGACAACATCACCCATAATGCGGGCTTCAATCTGCAGTTTAAGAATATAGTTTTCGAACTCAATTTCTTTCCTTGCCTCTAGCTCACGTGCTGTCAAAACATTCATTTCAGCGAACAGCTTGACAACTTTCTTATCGCCCCACACTTGCAATGCTCTTGGTGTATCCTTCAAGTTTTTTAATCCACGTTTTTCTGCATCCTTCACCCACTCTTCTCCATAACCATTTCCTTCAAAACGAATCTTTTTTGATTCTTTAATCAATTTTTGAAGTTCCTTAAGAATGGCTTCATCTTTCGCTTCACCTGCACTCATACGTGCATCAACTGATTTCTTGAAATCTTTTAGCTGCTTCGCCATAATCGTATTCAACACAATCATAGCAGATGCACAATTAGCAGAAGATCCAACCGCTCTGAATTCGAACTTGTTTCCGGTGAATGCAAATGGTGAGGTTCTATTTCTATCAGTATTGTCCAACATAATTTGTGGAATTTTACCGATGTTCAATTTTAATTCTGTTTTATCTTCTGGCGTCATTTTCCCGGCCTTCACATTCTTTTCAATGTCATCTAACAAACGTGATAATTGTGAACCTATAAATGCGGAAATAATTGCCGGCGGTGCTTCGTTTGCTCCCAAACGGTGATCATTACCGGCAGAAGCTATACACGCACGCAACACATCATCATAATCGTGAATGGCTTTGATTGTATTTACAAAGAAAGTAAGAAACTGTAAGTTCGATTTTGGATTTTTCCCAGGAGCCAAAAGGTTTACACCAGTATCCGTGCTCAAAGACCAATTATTGTGTTTTCCTGATCCATTTACTCCAGAGAATGGCTTTTCATGCAATAAAACTCTGTAATCATGCTTTCTAGCTACTTTTTCCATCACATCCATCAATAATAAATTGTGATCATTGGCTAAGTTGCACTCCTCAAATATAGGAGCGCACTCAAATTGATTTGGGGCCACCTCATTATGACGAGTAGTAACAGGAATGCCTAATTTAAGAGACTCAGTTTCAAATTCACGCATGAATGCATTCACTCTTTCAGGGATAGAGCCGAAATAATGATCTTCCAATTGCTGTCCTTTAGCTGGTGCGTGTCCAAAAAGAGCGCGACCTGTCATCATCAAATCCGGACGTGCATTAAATAGAGCTTGATCTATTAAAAAGTATTCTTGCTCCCATCCAAGGGTAGCATTAACCTTCGTTACGTTCTTATCAAAATATTGACAAACTTCCGCTGCTGCTTGATCTATTGCGTGCAAAGCTTTCAAAAGCGGCATTTTATAATCGAGAGACTCTCCTGTATATGAAATAAAAATCGTTGGGATACATAATGTTTTTCCAATCACAAAGGCAGGGGAAGATGGATCCCAAGCAGTATAACCACGTGCTTCAAATGTGTTGCGAATTCCACCATTTGGAAAGGAAGATGCATCAGGCTCTTGCTGCACCAATAAATCCCCGTCGAAACGCTCAATCGCTTTACCAGGACCAACTGGCTTAAAGAATGCATCGTGTTTCTCCGCTGTGCTACCTGTCAATGGCTGAAACCAGTGAGTATAGTGTGTTGCGCCTTTTGTAAGCGCCCAATCTTTCATTGCTGAAGCAACTTGATCTGCCATTTTACGATCTAGACGTGTCCCATTCTGAATGGATTCCATCATTGACTTAAAGGCGTCAGAGGGAAGGTATTCTCGCATTACTTCTGAATGAAAAACATTGAGACCGTACAATTCGGAAATTTTACCGTCAAAATCAATGTGTTTTGGAGTGCGATTCAAAACATCTTGATACGCTTTTTGTCTAATGGCAGCCATAAATTTAAAATTTTAGGCAAAAATAATCGATTTTAAGGGGTCCAAACTAAAAAATTTGATGTTTTTTTCAACATACCCCCCTATAAAAAGGTATTATCTTTATAAATTTTACATTTATTACAAGATAAATACTTAGAATCGATAGAAATAAAACAATTTTCAAAAAAAAAAACTAAAAAAGACATCATTACGAATACCTTGACAATTGCTATTTAATATTTTTTGAGGAATAGTTCGCCTTTCTAATTGCTTATATCAATGTGTATTTTCGGCAATGTCGAAAATCAATTCTGAATAATTTTCATCTGAAAAATAAATGTTCGCTATTTCGATAAGTTCATTTTCCGTTAACTTATCGATACCTTGATATATTTCTTGAATCGTATCAATCTGATTAAACAATAGCAAGGATTTACCCAAACCGAGCATAAGTCCTGAATTACTATCCATTCCCAATGCGAGGTGCCCTTTTAATTGTTCTTTGGCTCTATTCAATTGTAAAACTCCCAATTTCTTTGTTCGCAATAATTTGAGTTCTTTACGAATAAGTGATAAGGATTTATCAATGTATTTTGGATCAGTGCCTAAATATACACTCCAAAAACCGGTATCCACATAGGGAGTATAATTCGCCTCTACATTGTATGAGTAGCCATATTTTTCGCGAATAGAGAGTGTTAATCGAGAATTCAGGGCAGGCCCGCCCAATATATTAGTTAGTAAAGTCATCCCTCTTCGTGCCTCTTCCTTATAACTAGGAGCCAACCCTCCCACAATCGCATGCACTTGATAATTGGCTTCTTTGGAACGAATATGAAAGGTCTTTCGAGGTACAAATTTTTCAATTAATGGGATGTGCTCTCCTGTTGGACAATTGCCAAAATCCTCTTCAAGAATTTTCTCCAATTTACCTTGAGATAAATCACCCACGAATGAGATAACCATATTGTCTGAAGTAAAGAAACGCTTGACGTAGTCCATCAAATCTTCACGTTTAAAGCTCTGTACTCTGTCTTTTGTGCCTAATATGTTATTCCCTAAAGTATGTCCATCAAATAAATAGGATTCGAAATCATCGAAAATTTTATCAGAAGGGCTATCCAAATAGGAATTTATTTCATCGAGAATGATTTCTTTTTCCTTAGTAATTTCCTTTATCGGAAAATTAGAGTTTAATATTATATCTGCTAAAAGCTCAGATGCACGGGCGATATGTTCTTTTGTGAAAGATGCATAAACACATATTTCTTCTTTGGCAGTATAGGCATTTAACTCACCCCCAACAGAATCTAAACGTGATAAAATATGAAATGCTTTTCTTTTACTTGTGCCTTTAAAGATAGAGTGTTCTAAAAAATGAGCCAATCCATCCTCCCCATCCTTTTCAAAACGTGATCCAGACAGAACGGTAACCCCAAGATGAGCAACTTGAGCTGGTGAATGCAGATAAACTACACGTAGCCCATTTGACAACTGAAATAATTGGGGTTGAATTTCGTACATGATCTATGGATTCTTTCTATATGCTTTCCATTCGTTTCCGTACCACTCAAAAATGATCCGATCATGTAAACGGGATGGTCTTCCTTGCCAAAACTCGATGAGCAGGGGTGTTAACTCATAACCACCCCAGTGAGGTGGTCTGGGAACTCCCCGCGGGAATTTTTTGGCATATTTCTCAACATTCTTTTCAAGATCCGACCGGTCATTCAAAAACTCTGACTGGCTAGAAGCCCATGCACCAATCTGACTGCCTCTAGGGCGCGATTTGAAATAATCATTACTTATCTCTTCCGAAACTTTTTCAACAATACCTTCAATACGAACTTGGCGTTGCAAACCTGGCCAAAAAAAAAGCATTCCAGCTTTCGGATTTAAGTGAAGTTCTTTTCCTTTCTGACTTTTATAATTGGTGTAAAAGATAAATTTTTTATCAAGCAATTCTTTTAAATAAAGAATACGTGAACTAGGGAAATTATTTAATCCAGCTGTCGATAATACAAAAGCATTTGGTTCGGGCTGAGAAATAAAAGCATCCGAGTACCATTTCGTAAACAAATCAAATGGCTCATTACCGAAATAACCTTCCAAATTTCCTTTATCGAATTCCCGATGGTCATTTCGCATTTGCTCAATAAAATCCTCCATTCTCTTTTATTCCTCTGTGTAATCCTCTTCTAATTCACTATTGCCCATTACCTCATCGCTTTCCTCATCTTCGAAATCTGAACCTGGTGCTGAAAAGACTTTGCTTTTAGTTGGTTTTTCTTCCTCGAATTCAGGAAGAGATTTCCTTTCAATTTCTTTGTCTAAATTTTCAATGTAAGGGAAAATTTCAACAATAGGCGAAACAATTATTGAGGGAATCTGAAAGTCAACCATTAAAGTGGATAAACTTTCCTTGATTCGATCGTATGCATCTTTCACAGAATGTGCTGAAACCAAAAAGTTCTGAGAAACCTTTTTCTTTTTCTCTTCACCTTCACCTTCGGCATCATATGATATCTTGACCTTGTACCAAACATCAGCATCTTCATATGCGAAAATATCGTGCAATTCAGTTCGGGTAATACCCATGACATTAAATTCACCTCTAATGATTGAACCCAATTCTTCATAAATTCTTGCCTCTGCATCCGTGAATGTCATAGCTGCTAAAAGATAAGGCTCAGAAACACGCTTGAACGTACCGTTTTCAAGCTGTTTAGTGTATTTTACTTTTACTGT
>CAMATR010000157.1 GCA_945861175.1 Chitinophaga pinensis
ATCGCATTTTCCTCTTCAGAAGCACCGCCCATTAAGCAAATCCCGCCAGAGGGTATAGTTGTCGTATCATTGGTGTTACCCGTAAAATAAGATGTGTAATTTTGACAAAGTGCAGATGACAAAGCACTCAAAAAAAAGAGCATCAAACAACTTAAAAATCTCATATTGGCCTCTTTAAATTATTATAAGATGTTCTGTACATTAAATTGAAAATAGTCATTTGGAAAATATTTTTGGTTTTAATTTACTCAACAAATTTAAGACGTTCCGATTCTTGATAACAACTCATTTAAAAATGATAAGTTTGTTTTTAAGCTAAAATACAACATCTCTCTTTTACTGAGATGAATATTTCTTTTCGACAATTATTTTTCATTTAAATGGGAAGTATTTTTTAAAATTTTTCATTCATATATTCTAGCATCATTTGCACTCAATAGCTAATCGAAATAGAAGACATTAGTTCCGAAAATCTATCGAACAACAATTGTTAAGTATTCTTATTTAAACATTACCTCTTCTTTTATGTTACATTATTAAAATTCTCAATTAGATTCGTTGTTACATCTCTTTAATTCAAAGCCATTAGATATGTTTATGCATGATTTACATTGAGAAATACATTTTTATCAGAGTAAAATAATAGTTTATGATTATCGGTGTACCTAAAGAAACTAAATCCCGGGAAAAAAGAGTTGCATTGACACCTCAAGTTGTTAAGGAACTCATAGGAAAAGGTTTTTCAGTATTGGTTCAGAAAGGAGCTGGAGAGGGATCTTTTTTCGATGATGATTTGTACAGTTCAGTTGGGGCCAAAATTACAGACTATCAGACTGTTTTTCAAACTGCCGATATTGTTTTAGCACTGAATACCCCGAGTGATGAGGCAATTTCTATGATGAAACTAAAAGCAGTTTTAATTTGTTTTTTATATCCTTCCTCTCTCGCATGCAGCTTAAAATTAATCGAGCAGACGGGAATAAGTGTATTTGCTATGAATGCTGTTCCACGGATTTCTCGGGCTCAAAAAATGGATGCTTTAAGTTCGCAGAGTAATTTGGCAGGGTACAAAACAGTATTACTTGCTGCAAACGCCTTTGGAAAAATATTTCCGATGATGATGACTGCTGCGGGCACTATTAAGCCAGCTAAAGTGGTAATCATGGGTGCTGGGGTAGCCGGGCTGCAAGCTCTTGCGACAGCGAAGAGGCTTGGAGCTATTGTCGAAGTGAGTGATATTCGTCCTGAGACCAAAGAACAGGTTCAAAGTTTAGGTGGGGTATTTATTGAATTGAAGGGAGACAATACGATGATTACTGAAGGTGGTTATGTTAAAGATATCTCTGAAGATTTTTTACTTAAACAACAAGCTTTGATTGCCGAACATATTGCAGAAGCTGATATAGTTATAACGACAGCATTAATTCCAGGTAAAAAAGCACCTGTATTAATTACAGAGAAGATGGTGAAGTCAATGCGTGCAGGTTCTGTAATTGTAGATATGGCCACTGAGCAAGGCGGAAATTGTGAATTAAGTGAACTAGATCAAACGACATTGAAGTTTGGTGTCACAATAATAGGGGAGTCTAATGTACCATCTTTATTAGCGGCTGATGCAAGTCAATTATATGCCAAAAACATTAGTGCTTTATTATTGCATTTGGCAGATAATGAAACTTTTTTCTGGGATTTTGAAGATGTAATCACGACAGACTCACTTCTCGTGCATGAAGGTAAAGTGCCCGAGTACACAAAAATTAATTAATTGTTTTAAAACTATCTTGTATGGAAATGATATTAACTTTTATAGAGCAGAATGTAGATATGATTTACTTTATTGCGCTCTCTATTTTTGTCGGTGTAGAGGTAATTGGTCACGTGCCAGCTGTTTTGCACACTCCACTCATGTCTGGTGCAAATGCAATACACGGCGTAGTTATCGTCGGAGCTATTCATGTCATGTTAAACTTGAATTCCGATGATTATTTGCTTTTAATTTTAGGATTTCTCGCTGTACTGCTTGGAACACTGAATGTTGTTGGAGGTTTTGTTGTAACTGACAGAATGCTTGAAATGTTTAAGAAAAAAAACTAAGAATTTTTATATGAGTGCATTAAATGAAATTTGTTATTTCATAGCTTCCATGACCTTTGTTATTGGTCTGCGTATGATGGGGAATCCTAAAACAGCGCGCAAAGGGAATCTAATTGGAGCAGCGGGAATGCTCGTAGCTATTATTGGAACTGTTCTGTTTCACAAGGGAGAAGTACCTTTTATTATTTATTTTTTGATAGGTTTTTCGATCCTAATCGGTACATTGATAGGATGGTTCACCGCTAGAAAAGTGGCAATGACAAAAATGCCAGAATTAGTTTCACTTTTTAATGGTATGGGGGGAGCTTGTGCCGCACTAATTTCACTTGTAGAATATCCTCATTTATCTAATCAAACCGGATCTTTGATAGCTGTTCTAGCTGGATTGATTATTGGATCAGTTTCTTTTTCAGGAAGTATAATCGCTTTTTTGAAGTTAAACGGAACAATGAGTAAAGCGATCCGTATTCCTTCTTCTAATATTTTTAATACGGCTCTAATGCTTGTGACAATCGGAGTGGCAACAGTGATTGTACTGAATCCGGGGTTCAATACGCTTCCTGTTGTTTATTGTTTATTACTGCTTTCCCTACTTTATGGGGTATTTTTCGTTATCCCAATCGGTGGAGCTGATATGCCGGTAGTTATTTCTTTACTAAATTCATTTACAGGATTAGCTGCAGCATTCGGTGGATTTTTATATGGTAACAAAGCCATGCTAACTGGTGGAATATTGGTTGGTTCAGCGGGAACTTTATTGACAGTGATTATGTGCAAAGCAATGAATCGTTCGCTAAGCAGTGTAATTTTTGGAGCTTTCGGAGGAAATTCAGCAGGCCTCGGAAAAACCTCAGAAGGTGGAACCGTTAAGGATATACAAGTAACAGACCTTTCTATATTAATGAATTATTCGAAAAAGGTTATAATTGTTCCTGGTTATGGATTAGCTGTAGCGCAAGCACAGCATGTAATTCATGAGATCGAGTTATTATTAGAATCTCGAGGGGTTGAAGTAAAGTATGCAATTCATCCAGTTGCGGGCCGCATGCCAGGTCACATGAATGTATTACTAGCTGAATCAAGTGTCGATTATTCTAAACTATCTGAAATGGAAGAAATTAATCCGGAGTTCGCATCGACTGATGTGGTTCTCGTGGTGGGTGCGAATGATGTTGTAAACCCTGCCGCTAAGAATGACCCTTCAAGTCCTATTTATGGGATGCCTATTTTGGATGTTGAGAATGCAACCCACGTGATAGTCAATAAGCGATCTATGAATGCTGGGTATGCTGGCATAGAAAACGAGTTATTTTATAATAACAAAACAAGTATGTTATTTGGCGATGCTAAGTCTGTTTTAACTGCGCTAGTAAATGAACTTAAAGCATTGTAATCATCATCATCCATTCTCCAATTGCTCCCCTCGAGTATATCCTTTGGTTTTATATCTTAGATTGAATGTTCCGTTCATGTTGTGCTCATTTGATAAAAATAGTTTGCAGAGACGATAAACAGGATTTACAAAAGGATCCAATTTATTATTTGTTTTAATTACATTTTTTGGAATCTTTTCAATTGATTGACTTGATTAAATTCCGTTTTAATGCAGTTTAGGGTTTGTTGATGATAGTTTTTTTGTTAGTTGAATTCCATCAGAAATACGAGAATTCAATTCAGGATGTAAATCAATCAATTGAGTTAAATATGCTTTAATAGATTCAGTCAAACTAAAGTCATTTGAGATCTCAAGAATCTCAAGAATGAGAAGCCATTCTTTGGGGGATTCGGCTTTTATCTCTTCAAATAATCTCTGCAGGATAGCTGTATCTTTTACACCTTCTGTTCTGTATTTTCTTACTGTAATATATTGTTTTTCTAGCTTAATACTAGCATCTGTTTTAACTTGTTTGAGTGGTTGAGTGCTTGCTTCAATATATAAATTAGGAAAAGAATCACTATCTGCAGCTCCGGCAAATGCTGATACAATATCATTTCCTAAAGCCATATCATAAATCCCGAACTCAGGTAAAAATAAAAATTCTTCTTTATAGGTTACAGTGCAGTCGATTAGTTGAATTAGCATTAATTTTCCATATATATTTCTAATGCCTGTGACATTTATACCCTCAACTTTAATCCCACTTTCAAACTGAAATGAAAGCCATTTACCATCATAAAAGTTATAAGCTTTCAAATCTACAGGCCCCATATCCTCGATAGCTAGACTTATATTTTTTAATTTACCTAATGGAGAACTAAAACCATCTTTGTGATAATTTATTCCATGACCTATTAATTCTTTTTCTCTGAATGCTAAGGCAGTTTGCCCTTCTGTTTGGAAGAAAATCACCTTATTGTCTTCATTTAAAATGGCTCTTGAAAATTTACCAGAAACTTGCAGCCCTGTACTTAATTCAATACTACCTACCATTTGAGAATCAATGAGTTTTTGCAACCCTTTGCTTCCCCCTTTCCTTAGACTTAAGGTGCTTGACAGCTCTTCTAATACATGCATTAAGTAAGAGAAATCAGGAGTAACATATAACTGTGGCTGAGGCTTAGTAATGTCAAACTCCTTTTGTGCTGCAGCAATAGAATAGGGAATTTTTATAATGTCATCCTTTAAACAAGACATACTTTCTCCTATGGAAGATAAGAGCCCAGCTCCATATATTTTAGGGTTATTGAGGTCTCCTATCAAACCATATTCAACAGACCACCATTGTAAATTTCTAATTTGTGCCATTTCAGAAAGCGGTACTTTCATTCCTTGGAGTTCGTTAACACTCGCTTCTGCTGTATCAATTTCTTCTTGACTTGTTCCTTCAGTTTCTTTTAGAATAGATAATTTCCTAACGGCCTCGTAAAAATCTATATCATGTTTAGATAAGATAGCTTTGGACCCAATGTCTCCAAGCCTTCTTAAGTATTCAGCGTAATCTGGATTAGCAATAATAGGGGCATGTCCTGCAGATTCATGAATAATATCTGGTGCAGGGGTGTATTCAATATTTTTCAGTTGTCTGATGTCTGAAGCAATAACCAATACTTTATAGGCTTGGAACTCCATAAAGGCATTGGGTGGGATGAATCCATCAACAGCTACGGCTGCCCAACCTATTTCCTTCAGGATTCGATTCATTCCATACATACTTGGAATTTCCTCAATACCAACGCCTGTCTTTTCTAACCCATTCAGATATGACTCGTGCGCCACTCCGGGTAAGTAGCTCACTAATCGGCTCATTACATATCTCCAAACGGCTTGATTGATAGGAGAGTAGTTTTCATAGTTTTGTGGTTTGATAAATTGCTTTAAATGTTTTGGCAGGCGATCAATTAATTCATTACTTTGATAGGCTTTATTATTTG
>CAMATR010000158.1 GCA_945861175.1 Chitinophaga pinensis
CTTATTCATAAAAATTTTCAAATTAGATATATTTTGGGTTTGGGCTGTGGAATACATTTATTTTGGTGCAATGGGCCTACTTTCTATTGTTTACCTTCGAACATATAATTGGCAAAACAAAAAAGTTTAATGGAAAAATCTAGATTAAAAATAGTTTTCATGGGCACGCCTGAATTTGCAGTTTCTATTTTAGATAAACTTGTGCGTGAAAACTGCTCCGTAGTTGGCGTAATAACTTCACCAGATAAACCAGCCGGACGCGGACAGCTTCTGAATCAAAGTGCTGTAAAAAAATATGCTGCTACAAAATCAATGAATATTCTTCAACCTTCAAACCTAAAGGATGAAGGTTTTCTATCGAAATTAAAATCGCTAAATGCCGATCTTTTTGTTGTGGTAGCATTTCGAATGCTACCCGAAAGCGTTTGGTCAATACCTCCAAAAGGGACAATCAATCTTCACGCTTCTCTACTGCCCCAATACCGTGGCGCAGCGCCTATAAATTGGGCGATTATTAACGGCGAAAAAGAAACAGGTGTTACAACCTTTTTTATAGAAAAGGAAATTGATACTGGAAAAGTTATTGAAAGAGCCACTTTATCCATAGGTAAGAATGAAACCGTTGGTCAATTGCATGATCGAATGATGAACTTGGGTGCTGAGATTACTTATTCTACAGTCTTAAAGATCTCAAATAACCATGTAGAACCTGTAGACCAGCTAAAACTAAAAAATGGAGAACTCAAAATTGCACCAAAAATATTTAAACAAGATTGTAAAATTAATTTTGACCAGCCAGCGATAATCGTGCACAATTTTATTAGAGGAATGTCACCTTATCCTGCTGCATGGTGCACATTAGTAAATAATTTAAATGAAAAAAAATCATTCAAATTATTTTGCAGTGAAGTAATTGACTCTCCTGTGATTTCCAAAACACTCATTTCAGCTTCAAAAGAAGGATTACTCTTCCCATGTCAAGACAATCTATTGTTAGTTTCCGAACTTCAACCTGAAGGAAAGCGCAGAATGTATTTCAAAGAGTTTTTAGCCGGCAATTCATTAGACAATTGGCAATTAGAGACTAATTAATTCGTCAGAGAATAAGTCAAATTGGTCGAAATCGCCCCATAATATGGGCTTTTAGGGGGTGGTTATCAACAAAAGGCCACTTTTATCAACAAAAAAGCACTTTTTTTTGTCTAAACTCTTGTCAGACGCGGTTATTAGATATATTTGTTTCGATAATTATTTACAAACAATCTAAAAAAATCAGACCTATGAACAAAGCAGAATTAATCGATGCTATCGCATCTGAAGCTGGATTGTCGAAAGCAGATGCTAAAAAAGCATTAGACGGATTTGTTAACGCTACAGCTTCAGCTTTGAAAAAAGGTGATAGAATCTCTCTAGTAGGATTCGGATCTTTTTCAGTTTCTGAGCGTGCTGCAAGAACTGGACGTAACCCACAAACTGGAAAAGAAATCAAAATCGCTAAGAAAAACGTTGTACGTTTTAAAGCTGGTGCTGAACTTTCTGGAAAGGTTAACTAATTCAAGTTTCTGCAAAGAAATTAAAGGGGAGTCGAAAGATTCCCCTTTTTTAATTGTGTATAAAAGCTGTATGATTAGAAAACTAATTTGATTGAAGTTTTAAACATCTTCTTAATCCTTGAGATATTATCATGACTAAAAACGAAATAGTTCTGCAAGAATTCTACAAAATAATTACGCCAAATAAACAAGATATGTTTGATCGGATTGCAGCCGACAGAACAAATTTTCTTACGATATCACTAGAAAATGTTTACCAAGAACATAATGCATCAGCTGTTCTAAGATCTTGCGACTGTTTTGGAATTCAGCAACTACATGTTATCGAAAAAAATAATCAATATAAAGTTCAACGTGACATTGCACTTGGAGCTGGTCGTTGGGTTGATATGTATAATTATGACCAAGGAGCGAATCCAACAATGGATTGCATAAATAAACTTCGTTCAAAAGGATACCGTATTGTTGCAACTTCGCCTCATGCTGATGAAAAGACGATTTATGATATTGACATAACACAACCAATGGCACTAATTTTTGGAACTGAAAGAAAGGGGATTTCTGAAGAAGTAATAGATTCAGCAGATGAATTAGTGCGTATTCCTATGTATGGCTTTACGGAAAGCTTTAATATATCTGTTTCTGTAGCAATTAGTTTAAACGTTCTGAGGCAGCGATTAGAAAAAAATAATATCGATTGGAAACTTAGTCAGGAAGAACAAATATTACTAAAGTTAAAATGGTGTAAAAAAATTCTTCGCGGCGGACAGCAGTTAGAAGATGAAATACGAACACGATTATTTGGAAAAGAGTAATATATTTGCATCGTCTTAAATGTCAATAAATAAACAAAAACATCACCATTATGGGAAGAGGAGATAAAAAAACAGCAAAAGGTAAGCGCACAATGGGTTCGTACGGTAATTCGCGCAAGAAGAATGAAACAAAACCTGCGGCGCCATCAGTAAAAAAA
This sequence comes from Chitinophaga pinensis, assembly GCA_945861175.1. Taxonomy (GTDB): domain Bacteria; phylum Bacteroidota; class Bacteroidia; order Flavobacteriales_D; family Crocinitomicaceae; genus M0103. The sequence continues at coordinate 2,527 of CAMATR010000158.1, forward strand.
GCTTCAGTAAAAGCTGAAGCTCCTGCGAAAAAAGCTACAACACCGAAGACTGCTAAAGCAGCAACTCCAAAAGTTGTAACTCCGAAAGTTGCAACTCCGAAAGCTTCGACTGCAAAGGCTGCATCCCCGAAAGCGACTGCTGAGAAAAAACCAGCCGCTAAAAAACCTGCTGTTAAGAAAGAAACTAAGAAGTCCGAAGAATAAAAAAAAAGCTGTCAGAAATGACAGCTTTTTTTTTGATTAATAAAATTGATTTTAAATAGTCTAAGTTTGATTTCTTTTTTTGAAATTTGAAGTACTTAAATAAACGATGATATGAAACATAATTTTGGAGCGGGACCTTGCATTCTTCCGCAAAATGTTTTCAAAGAAGCTGCTTCCGCAGTTATGGATTTCAATGGATTATCTATTTTGGAAGTGTCACATAGACACAAAGATTTCGTTGCTGTAATGGACGAGGCAATGGATTTAGTAAAAAAAGCATTAAATGTCCCAGCTGGCTACTCTGTTGCTTATCTGCAAGGTGGAGCTACTCTTGGTTTCACTATTGCCGCATTAAATATGATGCGAGACAATAAGAAAGCAGGATATATTAATACAGGAACCTGGGCAACTGGTGCAATTAAGGAAGCCAAAAAAATAGGTATTGATGTGAATGTTTTAGCTTCCTCAGAAGATAAAAATTTCTCTTATATACCAAAGGATTACTCTATTCCAGATGAATTAGATTTTGTTCATTTCACTTCGAATAACACCATTTACGGAACTCAGTTTCATGCTATTCCCAAGACAAATTCACCGTTGATTTGTGATATGTCCTCTGATATATTTTCTAAAGAAATTAATGTCGCTGATTTTGATTTAATTTACGCAGGCGCACAGAAGAATCTTGGCCCAGCTGGTGCAACCTTATATATTGTTAAAGATGATGTATTAGGTAAATCAACATCTCCTTTTATGCCAACTTATCTTGACCTTAAGCAACAAATAGAAAAGGAATCAATGCTCAATACACCTCCTGTATTTTCAATTTATGTAGCTATGCTGAACTTACGGGACTTAATTGCTAATGGGGGAATAGCCGCCATTGAGGCTAAAAATAATGCAAAAGCCGCTTTACTTTATCAAGAAATTGACAGTAATCCATTGTTTAAAGGCACAGTCGCAAAAGAAGACCGTTCAAGAATGAATGCAACCTTCCTTTTAGAAGATGAGAGTCATCAAGAAATATTCGATAAAATGTGGAAGGAAGCAGGAGTCGTTGGTTTACCAGGTCACCGATCAACTGGCGGTTACAGAGCATCTATGTACAATGCACTTCCATTGGAAAGTGTGCAAGTTTTGGTTGATGTAATTAAGGAGTTTACAAAAAAGAATGGTTAAGTAATTCGTTTTAATTCTAAAGGAAGGATGAAGATTTTGGCAAATGACGGGATTTCCGAATTAGGAAAGTCACTATTAGAGAATGCAGGATTTATTGTAATTACGGAAAAAGTAAGTCAAGAAGATTTAGCAAAAGAAGTTAACGATCAAGGAATTGAAATGGTTCTTGTTCGTAGCGCTACAACAGTTCGTAAAGAAGTAATAGATGCTTGTCCTGGTATAAAATTAATCGGGCGTGGAGGAGTTGGCATGGACAATATTGATGTAGCATATGCCCGAGAAAAAGGTATTACGGTCATTAATACTCCCGCCTCATCTTCGCAATCTGTTGCAGAATTAGTTATGGGTCATCTTTTTGCGATATCACGATACTTGAATGATTCATATAAAAATATGGAAAATGGAGATTTTTCTGTATTAAAGAAGAAATACGCTAAGGGTGTGGAATTGCGAGGTAAAACTTTAGGAATCATTGGTTTTGGTAGAATAGGTCAAAGTCTTGCATCCTATGCTTTTGGTGCAGGTATGGACGTCATCGCAGTTGACCTACAAACAAATCCAGTTTTAGTGAAAGTTCCAATTGGAACAAGCCAAGAAGCAAGTGTAAGTATTACTCCAAGCCAATCGCTTCATGATGTCATTGGAAAAATGGATTATATCTCTTTGCATGTGCCGAAACAGGCTGATGGAAGTGCAGTGATCACAGCAAAGGAATTTGACATGATGAAAAAAGGTGCTCGATTAGTAAATGCCTCCAGAGGTGGTGTTATAAATGAAGATGATTTGTTGGTTGCTCTCGAAAATGGACAAGTTGCTGGAGTTGCACTTGATGTTTTTGAAAATGAGCCTAATCCAAGAAAAGATTTATTGAATCATTCTAATATTGCTTGCACACCGCATATTGGTGCGGCTACTATGGAAGCTCAAGATCGAATTGGCGAAGAATTGGCATCATTAATTATTGGTCAATTCACAAAAGCATAATCTTTCCTAATCTAAATGGCAAAAATTTCTGCATTTAAAGCATTGCGACCGGCTCGTGATAAGGTGCACCTCGTTGCAACTAGACCTTATTATTCCTATAAAAAAAATGTATTAAAAGCTAAATTGGAGGACAATCCTTATACTTTCTTAAGGATTATTAATCCTGAATTTGATAAAACAGTTAAAACTAAGGCGAATTCACTAGAACGTTTCGGCTTAGTGAAAGATAAATACAAGGAATTTATTGAGCAAGGAATTCTTATTAAGGATACCGAGGCACACATCTATATTTATCGGCAAACAAAAGACGGTCATGCGTTCACCGGAATAATCGCTGGAGCATGTCTTGAAGAATATGAGCAGAATTTAATTAAAAAGCACGAGGCAACGCTTACTTCTAGGGAAGCGATGTTCACAGAATACCTTGATATTGTTGGTTACAATGCCGAACCCGTTCTCCTATCCTATCCAGATGAGAAAGAGATTGATTTTTTATTGGAAAAATACATCACGGAGCGACCAGAATATGAATTTACTACCACAGATCGAATTACCCATGAATTATGG
>CAMATR010000159.1 GCA_945861175.1 Chitinophaga pinensis
AAATCTTATTATCTATTGTATGATGAAGTCTCCAAATAGTCAATTTATTAGTATTTCTGATCAAATTTATTTGAATAGCGCTGAAATGGGAATTGTTGAGCAATTGGCAGATGACACAAAATTTATCAATCCTTTTGATAAGGAAATTAAGCTTGAGTTTAGTTCAGTAGAAAACAGAAAAATCCAAATTTTTGATCTTCTTGGTTCACTCATTCTCGAGACAGAATGCAATTCTGATTCCTTTGTGCACAATACTTCTGAGTTTAAGAATGGAACTTATTTTATCCATGTAAATGAAGCGGGAAATGTTAAAATATTTAAACTTATAAAATAGTTGTATTTGAATAATTCTAAAGAAAGGCGAGCCATAAGCTCGCCTTTCTTTTTACCCTAAGCCTGCGTCGACAGTTTATCTTAGTGTAAAAATAACATCAACTCGTCTGTTGCGCTGCTGGTCTTCTGGTGTAACCTCGGGATTCACCAAAGGCTGACTATTACTGAATCCTTCAAATTTCAACCTAGCAGGATCGATCCCTCGTTTTATGAGGTAATCGTTGACCGTTTTTGCTCTTAAAAAGGAAATAGTGTAGTCATCCATGCAGCAAACATGTCCACGAATGAATATTTTTACTTGTTTATTTGCATCTAGAAACGCGTAAAGTTTCTCCATTTCGGGAATCGAATATTCTTTCGGTGTGCCAGAATTATTGTAAAATTCAATGCGTAAAGGGATTGGTTCCAATGTGCCTTCGGTTAAGTTGTTGATTGCTATTCCATTGAACAGTATTTTTTCAGATTTAATGATGGAGTATTCAATATCAACCCTTCTCCAATGTGCTAAATCTTTAGTCCTCTTTGCATTTTTTGGGTATGTTTCTCCTGGAAAATTCATCTCTGAAATAGGAAATCCACGCTCAATTAAGTAATCTGAAACAACCTCCATACGACTTTTGGCAAGCGCCTTGTTGATGGAATCATTGCCTGTAAAGTCGGTATAGGCTGTAACAGACTGAATCTTTATTTTGTTGCCATTCCCTACAATCAATTCAAGCTTTTGGATTGATTTATTGGTTAAAGTGGAAACGTTAATATCAAAAAATAATTCTACTTTCTTTGTTTGGCTTAAACCAATAAAAAACGAAAAAATAAATGGAAGTAAAACAAATTTTTTCATAATCATTTTTTTGATAGACAACGCTATATTTGGGCGAATGTAACAAGATAAGGCCATTCATGAAAGTATTATCCGTACCTTTGTGTCTCACAACAGAATCTCCTTTTGTCAATCAAAATAATTTTCTGACAATTATCAATATACATGTATTTTAATGAATTAAATATTATTCAGCCCATTCTTCAGGCAATAGAAGAAGAGGGTTACACAACTCCTACACCTATTCAAGAACAAGCGATACCATTAGTTTTAGATGGACATGATCTTTTGGGATGTGCGCAAACTGGGACGGGAAAAACCGCCGCATTTTCAATTCCTATTCTTCAAAAACTATCTTCAGAAACCATACATGGAAAACGTAAAATCCGATCTCTAATATTAACTCCTACAAGAGAATTAGCTATACAAATAGCCGAAAGTTTGAATTCTTATGGGCGTCATTTGAAATTAAAAAGTGCTGTCATTTTTGGCGGCGTAAATCAAAATCCCCAAGTCAATGTTTTGCAAAGTGGTGTGGATATTTTGGTTGCTACACCGGGTCGTCTGCTTGATTTAATGATGCAAGGATACATTTCTCTTCGTGATCTCGAAATATTTGTCTTGGATGAAGCAGATCGTATGCTCGATATGGGCTTTATCCATGATGTTCGAAAAGTAATTCGATCTCTACCAGACGAGCGTCAAAATCTTTTTTTCTCAGCAACAATGGCTTCTGAAATACTTCAATTGGCAGGTACGATTCTTCAGGATCCGATTAGAGTAGAGGTAACACCTGTTTCTTCTACAGCGGAAATTATTGGTCAAACACTCTACTTCATAGATAAAAACAATAAGCCAAGTTTGTTATTTGATCTGTTGAAAGAGCAATCGGCACAGTCTGTTCTCGTCTTTACACGAACAAAGCATGGTGCTGATCGAGTAGCTAAATACTTGGTTAAAAATGGTGTTAAATCGGATGCAATTCATGGCAATAAGTCACAAAATCACCGCCAACGTGCTTTGAATAATTTTAAAGATAGAACTATTCGTGTGCTTGTGGCTACAGACATTGCGGCTCGAGGAATTGACGTCGAAGAAATGGAATTAGTCATCAATTATGAATTACCTAATATTCCTGAAACCTATGTTCATCGCATTGGTCGAACAGGCCGAGCAGGAAATACTGGTAATGCTATTTCATTTTGTGATTACGAGGAAAAAGCCTATTTGAAAGATATCGAAAAATTAACAAAGCAATCTATTCCGGTGATAGAGGACCACCAATATCCAATGGAAGTTTTTGAGATTATCAAAAAGGAGCGACCACAAAGACCGCCAAGAAACGACCGCAATGGTGCAAAGCCAAAACCTTCTATTGAACAAAAAGTGGGCGCTGCAAAAAATAAAGGTAAAAAGACATGGTTTGGTAAACGTGACCGTTACTAAATTTTATTTCCAGATTTAATTATTTTACCTTCTAATATCTTCAAGTCTGTGGTCAGGTTATTCTTATAAAGTGAACCTGTTCCTAGACCTTGTGGTAGTTCATTATCATATTCTCCAGCAAGCTGACAAATTGCGTTCAGTCCAATATTCGATTCGAGTGCAGAGGTCATCCACCAGGCAATTCCGCGCTCTTCTGCAAGTGAAATCCATTCTTGTGTGCCAGAAATTCCTCCATGCAAACTAGGTTTTAAAATGATAAAGGGTGGTCTAATGTATTCAAGAAGTTTTATTTTGTCTTCTTTTAGATAGATGCCTATCAACTCCTCATCTAAGGCAATTTGCAACTTAGAGTTTAAACAAAGATTTCGCATTTCAGCCCATTGTCCCGGTTGAATGGGTTGTTCAATAGAGTGAATTTCTAAATTCCTTAGTTTTTCAATTGCAGCTTCAGCATCGCCTGCTGAAAAGGCACCATTTGCATCCACTCTTAAAGTAATTTGGTCCTTGGTATATTTTTTTCGAATAGATGCTAAAATTTTGAGTTCTGTGGAAAAGTCTATCGCTCCTACTTTCATTTTTATTGTTGTAAATCCTTGGTTGATTTTTTCTTCAATTTGCTCTTGCATGAATATTTCATCCCCCATCCAAACTAAACCATTAATTGGAAGTGCTCTGATTCCTTTTGAAAATGAATTATCGAATATAATTTCTTTGCCACCATGAGCAAGATCTAAAAGAGCGCATTCAAATGCAAATAGAATAGAAGGGTAGTTGAGGTACCTCTCACGAAAATCGGAAGGTATACTATGTCTAGGAATCTCATTAACAAAACAAAATTCGAAAAAAGCACATGCTTCATGAATCGTTTGTTCGAATTGTGAGAACATCACATATTCTGGCGATAGTTCTTCAATGACACTTATTTCTCCTTTGCCAATACAATCAGCATGTTGGACTTCGATAATCCAGCTATTCTTTACATTCATTATACCTCTACTCGTAACGGCAGGACGCTTAAAAATCAGGGGTAAATGATGAACATGAATCTGCATTATTTAATAAAGATCAGACCAATTGAAGTTAGAACGGAAATACCAAAGGTCGATAAAGCGACTTTTTTTAATTCTGGGTCATATTCTTTGGGGTCTCTAGTAGCCATAACTTTTCGAACATGAAATAAAAGAATTATACCCGGAAGAATTCCAATCCATGCACCAACATGTCCTGTAGATGAAATATAAATCATTTGGCAGACTAACGCACCAATAATAAGAAGGCTATGATAAAGTTTAGCTAGATTAGACCCCATTAAAACTACCAATGTTCGTTTACCCGAATTAGCATCATTTTTCACATCTCTCATGTTGTTGAGATTGAGAACAGCACTACTCAGCAAACCAATACTTGAAGCCGGAAGTATAAGCATCCAGTCAATTGTTTTGGTGTAAAGTGGGTAAACACCCATCACACTTACAATACCAAAGAATATGAACACCATAATATCACCAAGACCACTGTAACCATAAGCTCTTTTTCCTATTGTGTAGCTAATTGCGGCAGTGATGCATGCAATTGCCAAGGCTGAGTAGACATAAATGAGTTCTATTGGTAGATTTTTCGATCCAAAATAAATGAGGAAAGCTGCAGAAAATAAACTTAATACAGCGCAAGAAATAATCGCAATTTTCATTTCTTTAAAGGAAATTAATCCCGATTGAACAGATCGGATTGGACCAATTCTCTGCGCGTTGTCTGAACCTTTTAAACTATCACCAAGATCATTTGCAAGGTTCGATAGAATTTGAAACAAAACGGTAGTGAGCAAGGAAAGAACAAAAAGCAAATCATCCCAGTACCCATTGTATTTAGCTATAAATGATCCAAGTATAATCCCTGATAAGGAAAGGGGAAGCGTGCGGAGTCTGACTGCTTGAATCCAGGCTTTTGATTTTGTCATGACACAAAAATAACGTTTGAACACTTGAATTTGGTCATTTTAAAAACAAAGATTTTATATTTATTGTGCATACATAGTAAAAAATACTATTTTTATCCCATGGATAAGGAACAATTAACGCCTGTTTTGTGCTCAATGTTGGGAATTAAATTCCCAGTAATTATTGCGCCTATGTTCTTAGTTTCCAATGAAGCAATGATTATAGAAGCCATTAAATCTGGAATTACAGGAGCTATTCCAGCATTGAATTACAGGGATTCAGGCGCATTGAGAGAAGCTATTCACAAAATTAAGAAGGAAACTTCCGGCCCATTTGGAATTAACTTGATTGTGAATAAGTCTAATTTCCTTTTTATGGACCAGTTAAAAGTCTGTTGCGAAGAGAAAGTCGACTTCCTTATTACTTCTCTAGGATCTCCCGAAGAAACAATAATTCAAGCGCACAAATCGGGTGTTAAAGTTTTTTGCGATGTCACGGACGTGAAATATGCCAAAAAAGTTGAGGGATTAGGAGCTGATGCACTAATTGCAGTGAACAAACAGGCTGGTGGACATGCAGGAAATATTTCCTGCGAAAATTTGATTCTGGAACTTGTAAAATCTTGTAGAATTCCAGTAATATCTGCTGGAGGAATTGGTTCGGGGGAAGGAATTCGAAAGATCGTCCAACTTGGCGCTGCAGGAGTTTCGATGGGCAGTATATTTATTGCATCAGATGAGGCAGGTGTATCGGAAGAATATAAACAAGCATGCGTCGACTATGGATCAAAAGATATAGTTATGACAACTAAACTTTCAGGAACACCATGCACTGTTATCAATACACCATACGTTCAAAAAATTGGGACATCACAAAATTGGTTAGAACAACT